>NZ_JAEHBX010000186.1:0-1538 GCF_016483395.1 Bacillus cereus group sp. N21 | reverse complement strand
CCCTCCAAGTAAAAGTGTAACATCCATGTTTATTCATGGTCTTTTTACACTGTCTACCTTAAGGGGATAATATCAATGACTAATATGTATTGTCCTTTTTATTTAATTAAAGCACCCCACCCGTTAGTTGAAGAGCATCATTTTTTTCTATTATATTAGTAATTCTAATTCCTTCATTTCATATTTAGTTAATTTGGCATCCTTGATTACATGAAAATGATTATACTTTTTATCGTCATTTAAGATATTTGGTAAGAAGTGAGGTACCATCTCTCCTACACCGTAATTTTGGTCTTCTAATAACCAAGAAATTTTTTTCCAATCGAGAATCCCTTCGTCTATTTTTTTAGGTGTTTGATATTCGTAATTTTCTTCAATATTAACTAAATAAATATAAGACCCACCAGTAAAAGAGTTATCTACTTCCCAGGAGATAATCCCTTGATCGATGATTTTGTAGTTACTAATATCAATGTCTGTTTCTTCTTTAACTTCACGAATTACACATTTTAAAGGTGTTTCGTCAGCTTCCATTTTTCCGCCAACACCATTCCATAGTCCTTGTGTCGGTTTGTACTCTCTATTTAGCATTAGTAATTCATCTTTTCTTCGAATAAAGCACAACGTTTGCTTATACATTTTAATACCCCCTTTTAGTTTTAGAAACAACATTAAATCACTCTTTTAAAGTTTACTATATAGGCCTCACCATACATTACCATCAACTTAAGAATTCAAAATTACCCCAAAACGAAACAAAATGAGCTCAATTCTCATGGACACCTATGAAAAGATGAAATTTTCGTTTTGAGGGCACTTCAAAATGTTAGCTTGATGGGCAGGGGGCACGTCACGAAACGGAAAAAATCGTACGTTAAGAAAAGAAATGAAAAAACCGGATTCCATTTCACAAGGAATTCCGGCTCTCTCTATGTCAGCGTTTTATCGCACTAAAGATTTCTGTCACCGACAATCCATTATATTCCATAAAATGAAAATACCCTAAGAAATCTCTTTCTTTCCCTTTTTTACAATAGAGCGTGAAGATATTCTACCATGCAATAAATAGTAAACTCCAATTCCGATTAATATGAGGAATGAACAATAAAAATATAATGAGCTATGATCAATTTTAGCTGCTGCAATACCAAAGATAAATGATCCAATACCGAACCCAAAATCAAATGTAGAAAGGAATGTAGCCGTAGCCAATGCCCTCTTTTTAGGAGGTGCTACTTGAATGGAAATGGTTTGAAGACTGGAAAACATGGTTCCCCAACCCAATCCAATAAGGGCTGCTGATGCAAGAAATAACAAGGACGTATTCGACACACTCAATAAGAACGTACCGACTGCAAAGCATAAAATAGTGGGATAAATTATAATATTTGCCCCGAATAAATCAAACCATTTTCCACTAAAAGGCCGAGAAATTAAAAGGACCACTACGTACACAACAAAGGGTTCTGTTGCAAAGTTTGAAAAAAGTATAAATAGGTCGATACATTAGGGATAGCGTTTAAGCAATCGCCATTAAC
>NZ_JAEHBX010000185.1:0-1562 GCF_016483395.1 Bacillus cereus group sp. N21 | reverse complement strand
TCATGATAACCCCAGTCTATCTTCTGCGCTCTTATTTTATGTTGTTCATACAGTTCTTTTAAACGTGGTTCTAATCGGAAATCTAAATCATTTGTTAGCATATATAAGCGCCCCCTTTTCTTATCATAGATAGTCATTCTATTTTTACATTCATTTTTATCCTTAAAAATTTTCTACAAATAAATATTACTTTCCTTTTTTAAGTCAAACATAACAAATTTTTAACAAAACTCTTTAAGAACGCTTTATTTCTATATGGGGTACAGACCGCAAATCGAAAAAAAACCACGTTAAGCAAATTTCAACATAAAATGATGTGGATTTTGTCTCGTTAAGAGTATTTCAATGCAACACAACATCATTTAAACAGACTATAATAAAAAGAGGATACTATGTTCAATACGAGAGCATATTTCCTCTTTTTTTATACATAATGGAATTATTAATCAGATATTAATAGGATGGTATATGATGTACACAATGTTTACAGAGGTTTATAAAAAAATCTAAGGGAACACCGTTCCACTCCCTTTTTAACTAAAGGGCAGTAGAGTTTAACAAGGGGGTACTTATGAGTTGTGAAAGTGTATTACACCAAATTGAAGTAGCTGTAAAAACAGTAATCGAAATAATAGGCAATTTAGAGGAAAACGATTTACAAAAAAGACCAACACCTAATAAGCATTCTATCGGGGAACTATTAGAACATATGGTAGTGATTTGTGAAGCTGATTGGCGTATTTCAAAAGAAGCAACGCAAGAAGAAATGGAAAATTTTTATTCAGGAGTATCATATAAAACCTTAGACTCAATAAAAGATGGTTTCCTTACCAATTTTGAATCATTAAAAAATAAATATATGAATTTATCCGAGGCAGAACTCCTATCTCAAACTACTTCATATTGGGATTTGACTTATACAAGATATGAATGGCTGTTAGAGATATTAGCACACGTTTATCATCATCGGGGACAATTACACGCTATGCTTGTTCACTGTTATGATAAAGACCCTAAAATCTTAATGTTTGAATGATATTTCTTCCATTAACGTGCGCTTTAGTTGAATTGCGTGTTACCTAGTAGGCTGTTTGACATATTGTACATGACCAGTATGCAAAATAGCTTATTTTCACAAGTTTTTTTGATATTAGGTCTTGATAAATGATGTTGTGTTGTATTGTATTACAGGGGTAGTGACAGGGTTCTTGCTATGAACCGCAAAGTAAATTCTTTAAATCATATAAAATAATAAAACTCGTTTTCATACGTTTTCACTACTTTCTAATTTTGTTATTGGTAGTAAAAACTTAAAAGATTAATGGTATTTTACACACACTAACAACATATTTAGATGTAAGATGTTAGATTAAGCGCTTGAAAATATATACAGTTGATGAGATAGCCTTAAAGGACAATTCCCAACAAGATCACTGTACATTGGCTATGATGGGGTTATTTACACGGTTAGACCGTGCACAAAGAGAAGAGGCGATAAACATGCAGTCAACGGAAGCGCATATGAAGGAAAAACAACGTAGAGAAAAAATAGAAATAATATT
>NZ_JAEHBX010000184.1:0-1602 GCF_016483395.1 Bacillus cereus group sp. N21 | reverse complement strand
TTCTTACGATTAGTCAACCTATATTTTTAGATTTTTGATGAACTGGATATCACAAAATGTAGGTATCCATTCTCATACATACCAAATACCCCTAACATGGATTCATTTTTTTACTAGGGGAGAATATGGTATGATGAATGAAACTATGATGTTAGGCTGTTAATCGATAATCATAGTGTATATTGTGTGTAATAAGGTGAAGGAGAAGCTTCAATAACTTATTTACACATGCAATGGACGCAACTTTATGACATTTGTTATATGGTTGCGTTTTTAATTTATCGTAGTATTCTATAATGTGATTTCGTCCGTAACGCCGTAGTTTAATCATGTTTTGGATGATTAGGAAAAGTAATTTCCGTAAATGTTTATTTCCACGTTTATTAATTTTATCTTTATAAAAAATTTTACCTGATTGAAAGCGACGTATATCAATACCGGCATATGCATTCAATTGCTTGTTATTCGCAAAACGAGTTATATCTCCTATTTCAGCCATTAAGCGTACAGCTGTATTTGCCCCAATTCCAGGAAGACTCAGAATGATACTATATTCTGCACGTTGTTCAGCTATAAGCACCATCTTGTTAATACAACATTCCTTTTGTTGAAGTAGTTCTTGATAACGTTTTGCGTATACTTTGAGTTGATCACACAAGACATCATTTTGAGAAACAGCTGGATAGGAGTTTTTCGCGATTTCAAGTATCTGAATGGCTTTTTTCTCTGCCATAATATTTGATATTTTTTTATTGGTGTTAGCACGAATATGATTTTTTATAATCGTTTTAGAAAGACTTAAAACACTATCTGGATGGGGGAATAGCTGAACAAAATTTAAAAATAAATCAGATTTACTCGTGAACATTTTTTCTAATTCAGGAAATGTTAATTGAATGACTTTATGCATACGACTACGAATCACTGATAATTCTCCATCTAGTTCGCTATAGAACCTCGAAAGAGATTTTAACTGATGGAATATATGATTCGTTCCATGAGATACCCTTCGGGTAGCTGTAAAGTGGGTAAGAGCTAGGCGATGTGCATCACTTCGGTCTGTTTTATGAATCCGTAAGGAATCACATTGTAGTTTTGCTTCTAAGGGGTTTAATAGACAATATGTATACTGATTATCTTGCATAAATCGTTCTAGTTGTCTAGAATAAATCCCTGTTGCCTCGAACACAATTTCAGGCAATTTACCAGTTTTCTTGGTAATCTCATATATCTTTTTTTGTAGCTCTTTAAAGTCAGGCTTCAAATGTTGGATTTCTTTTTCAAAGATACATTGTTTTTGTGCATTATAAATTACCATATAACTTTTACCCATACTGATATCAAACGCAATTACGTGTCTCATACGGTTCCTCCTGTTGGAAAATTGAAGTCTTCATCTTACACTTATCGATTCCCATTTCTTATACACGATCTCGAGGACCAACATACTAAAAACTGATTCAAATAAGGTAAGTGAAGAAGGCCAGTTTCTTGGACGGATTCAGGATCCTATAACAAAGACGACCTTTTCTTCACTTCTACTATATAAAAAATAGTAGTGCGAACCAATGCCTTGGTCTGCACTACTAATCTTAGTATGTT
>NZ_JAEHBX010000183.1:0-1625 GCF_016483395.1 Bacillus cereus group sp. N21 | reverse complement strand
TTTCTAGAGTAATAAGATCAGTATGTCCAAGTTTTAGAGATTACTTACACGTATATTAAAGTTTTTGCACCAGAACCGAAATACGAATTAAATATTGAACTAAGTCATGATACTGACCTAATGCGATTTCATCCATATACCCTGCCTGTTTTGTTATGATACCATATGTGTTTACTAATTTATCATTCTTATCTACTCTTGTTGAAATTGTAAACCCATTCCAGTTAGCCATGTATAGCCCACCGTCACCACTATTATACGGTTTTTATTGGAGCCTGTAAGGGTAATCAATGTCCATATAGGCAAGTATTTAGGTGTATTTGGCATGCGCATTTTTACGAGTGTACCCCAACTTTAAGAATATTTTAGTCCTGATGAATGAAAGTTCATTTTGTTTCTGTTCTTAAGTTGATGGGCATGTATGGTGAGGCCTACTATGTAAATCAGACTCTAGCTAAATATTAATAAAAGTTCATAAAAAACGCCATCTTTTCTATATACCGAATATTAGCCTCTTATGGATTTGAACCTCTTCTCATTTATCCCCTAAACAATAGTGTTTTTATGTTAACTTCGAAATGTTTATATTAGAAAATTAGTTTATAAAAGTTGATAAAAAGACACCTTCAATATTTGAAGGTGCTTTTTAATTCACTGCAATAATACAATAAAATGCAATAAGTTACTATTATTTTAATACCTTTCTAAATTTACGACCAAAAGAAAGAACAATACCTGCAAGAACCATCAATACACCCATTGCTGCACTGTTATTTGTACTTGCACCCGTTTTTGGAAGCTCTTTATATGTAACTTCTTTTTTATCAGAAGTACTATTGTTTAAGATAGAACTGTTACCAGTATCAGAAGCATTGCTGTTGTTAGTGTTGTTATTGTCATTATCAGGGCCATTACCGTTGTTAGTGTCTTTATCTTTCACAACCACTTTTTGTATTGTAGTTACCTCATTACCTGCGGAATCTTTGACACTATATATTACTTCATAAGTACCGGCTTTAGATGTATCTACTTTACCATCAACTGTTACTTTAGAAGTAAGGTCACCGTCTTCTTTATCAGTAGCTGATACTCCTGCCATTGGGTCGAATGAATCTCCTACATTAATTGTTGCTCCAACAGGCACTGTTAATTTAGGTTCCATACCTGGAGTTTCTCCATTTTCCTCTACAATTACAGTCTGTGTAGCCGTTGCATTAACCCCTTGGGAATCGACAACCGAATACTCCACAATGTATTTACCTGGTTTAGAAGTATCTACATTGCCTTTATGTTTTACTCTATTTGTTAAATCACCATCTTCTTTATCAACAGCTTTTACACCTCTCATCGGGTCGAACGTATCACCTACATGTAGTGTAGTTGTAAACGGTACAGTTAACTCCAGCGCTTGGTTTTCCGCAGTTTTTTTCACTGTTACCTTAGTTTTTGCTGCATCAAAAGCTTTTTGGACTGCTTGAGCTTCCGTTGATTTCGCGCCATATTCATTTGTTGCAACTCGAAGGCATGCTGATCTCAATTCAGAGAAATCAGAAGTCATGTTTAATTCATCAGTGTTTGCATAATGGAAAATATCAAACATTTTATCCTCGCCAATACCTTTTACA
>NZ_JAEHBX010000182.1:0-1655 GCF_016483395.1 Bacillus cereus group sp. N21 | reverse complement strand
GATGCTATCACTGAGGCAGGAAAGAAAGCAGATGAGGCTCACCAGGAATCACAAACTGCAAAGGACCTTGCTACACAGGTACAAGATAACATAGATAAAATGCAGACGGCTATCATTGAAAGCCCTACTGCTCCTACAGAAGACTTAGAATCAGGTAAAACTTTATGGTTAGACTCTAGTGATCCGATTGCTAAGATATTAAAACTTTGGAATGGCACTGACTGGGAACCTCTTGTACCAGATACTGTAGGGATTACTACGGAGATTACAAACATCAAAGGTGAACTAGGTACAAAAGTATCTGAGAAGCAAATGCAGGAGTATATTGGTGAACTTGGAGCGGATAATCTCCTAATGAATACTCAGTTTGTAAAACATACACTAGATAGCTTCGGGAATATCTCCTTATCAACTCCTTCTCTAGAGAGATGGAACGCTGACAAAGACAGTACAGATAGAAAAATCACAGTAGATGAAACTCGCAGGTATGGGAACAGTAGATCTGTTAAGATTGAAACAACTCACACTGATACAAATATCTGGCATGGTATCTATCAAGATGTACCTGCTTATCAGAATCAAGGAAAGTTCCAATTCTCTGCTATGCTCTACACTACAGATAAATATAATATTTCCTTAGGAGCTGCATACAAAATAGAGTTCTTTAATGGGACAACTTCTGTAGGAACTTACAAACAAGTTGAGTTCCAAGACTCATTAATTGATAATCAATGGGTTAGATTTACTATGGAGCATACAGCACCAGACGCTCCTATCACACATGCTCGTATAGAGATATGGATTAGAAGAGCAGGGACTGTCTGGGTATCAGAACCTCAATGTAACGTAGGAGAAAAGCTCCCCACTTACTTAGAGAACCCTAAAGACATCGTAAACTATGACGCTATGGTTAAAGAGGTTGCTGATCGTGTTACTAAGACAGAATACAATACTCGTAACACCTCTTACGATACACAGTTTCAACAAACTACACAGGAGATAAACTTGAGAGCAAAATCTACGGATGTATACTCTAAACAAGAGGCTAACGGGACATTTGGTAGTAAAGCTATTGTAGAGAGACACGAGACAGAGATTAAATTGAACTCACAGAATATCTCTCTTAAAGTTGACGCTAACGGAGTAATAGGAGCTATCAATCTCTCAAGTGAAGCTGCAGCAATTCAAGCTAAAAAGATTTACTTGGATGGATACGTAGAAGCAAAGCATATCAAGACAGGTTCCCTTAAAGGTGTAGTTATCATGACAGAAGACCCGTCTAGCTCGAATAACCACATGAGACTAGAGAAGCAGAACTTAACTCTATATGGTACAGGACAAGCACGAGGTTTCTTAGGTTTCGTACCTAAAACAAACGGTTCCTTCACCGAGGCTCTTGTGCTAGGTAATAACTTTTCTGGAGCAGGCGGAACAGTTAACGACTCTATAGTAATAGATCATACTACTCCTAATGCTACGAACTTCGCAAACTCTGTAGCCTCTATAGGTCTTGCTACTGGGAAAGATGCTAACGGGAATATTCTTAAGAGTTCCTATATTGAGTTTCAACGCTATATGGATAAAATGAAAATCAATTCTAAAGGACCTTTGGAGATTCTTTCTTTTGGAAATATAGACTTGAATGCTAATGGTAC
>NZ_JAEHBX010000181.1:0-1661 GCF_016483395.1 Bacillus cereus group sp. N21 | reverse complement strand
CAGGAATGCGCTCAACATATGGGCGTACTTCCTAAAACGATTCACTTCTATAAAACACCAGCATATCAAAGGAGATTAGCAAAGAGGAAGAAGGCTAGAAATTACTTAACTGTTACGGAACTTGAGGAGGATTAATAGAAAAATTTCATTTTGTAGAAAAGGATGTGCAGTTTGAAATCTGAAGAAGTTAAACAGCTTATAACTGATCTAGAACGGAGAAAATCAGGTTTAAAACGAATCCACTATGGCTTTTCAAGAATCCATAGTGAGGACTATCGTGATGGTGTTAATAATCAAATAGGTATCTTGGACCAGGTACTTATGAAATTGAATTGGATAATGAGGGATGAAAGTAATTAGTATAAAAATTTCATTTTGTAGAGAAATGAGTTGAAACAATGATTGAAAGATGGTTTATCGAAACACTTTGTTGGATTCTTGGCGGTCATAGATGGTGGCCGGAAGATTCATTTTATAGCAAATGTATGGGATGCGGAAAAAAGGAAATGAACGAATGGTGGGTTTAAAATATTATTTTGCAGAAAAGGGGAATGGATATGAAATACTTTGAGTTTAATAAACAAGAATACTGGGCGTTAGTTGCAGCGGAAACGTTAGAAAAGGCTTATGAAGTATACGCGGAGGAAGTAGCTTATGATTCAGTTGAAGAAGTGAAGGAAGCGGGAGCGCCGAAAGAAATATATAGAATTGGAGCGTTAAAAAAATACACGGAAGTGGTTTTAAAAGAAAATGATAGTGTTTCTAATGAAAGTATACGAAAGACGTTCGATTCTTTAAAAAACACAACAATTTTAATAACTTCAGAATTAGCATAAAAAAGCAGCTAGCAAAAGAAAGGGGAATGGATATGCGGATGTATAGATGGAGAGCTACATTAACAGCTGGTGGAGAGTATGAGCGTTTAAAAAAACTTAAAGAGCGTAACCGAAAACGTAAATTGCACCGTAATTTCACTATAGAATGTCAAGAAAGTTCAACAGTATGGATAGGTTGGATGTGTTCGATATGGTTCGCTGAAAGAGCTAAAAAAAGAAGTAAGAGACGGAAAGCAAAAAGAGCAGCTAGCAAAAGCTAACTGCTCAGCCCTTAGGGGAAAGGGGAAAAGAGATTGGGAACTACAGTTTTGGATTATAGCTGTTTATCAGCCTACTTACAGTATTGACGAAATACTGAGTTTTATTCAGGGGCTTATAATCTACAAATTATTTTATGATAGTCGTTATTTCCCATACTGCCCAGAAAAGAACTAAAAATTCTAGTGAAATCCAAAGCGCTTTTTTCTCAGGTTTTTGAAATTCTTTTATTAAATAAAAAACAGCACTAATTGCTATAAGAATGAAAAGAACGATTTCTATCATATCTGGCATTTTAATCACTCCTAATTATAAATTAAATTCATTATATAACGAATTTTAAATATTTAAATGATTAGCAATGAGAATTAAGCAAAATTTAAACAAAATAATCCTTTTAATAGAAAGTGAGGAAATAACAATGGCATTAGGAAACCGAGGAATGGCATTTGAGATGCTTATCAATCTATCAAATGAAATGTACCAAAGGGAGGGAGTGGCGCTTATAAACAAGCGTCCGACTCCTGTGAAGGTGTTAAAAAGTAGAGGGAGCCAAGTAACAAACGG
>NZ_JAEHBX010000180.1:0-1792 GCF_016483395.1 Bacillus cereus group sp. N21 | reverse complement strand
AAAATCAAGTGACTATTTGATCGAGTTATTTGATGATACTTCGAACGTTCGTAAAAGAAATGTAAAAATAAAAATGGATTAGATTGAAGTAATAACAAAAGAGGTTTCTACTCTAAAAGTGAGTTGAAGAAGTTGAATGTCTTTGAAATGATTTACTTTTAATAATAATCATATTCCCGAAAAATTCAGGATATTTTCGGGGGATGTAATACATTATCTATAATGAACCTTAACAGAAACTTTTTATTTGATTTTCAGTGATCCCTTTAATTAATCCTAGTTCACTAATCAAAAATTCATGTGCGTTATCCAACATTTTTTTTTCGCTTGTATTAAGTGCCTTTTCTTTCTTCATACGCATTAAATCACGTACAACTTCAGCACCTTCTTGTATTTCACCCGTTTTTATTTTGTCCGTGTTCACTTTATACCTTTGTTTCCACGGCAGTAATTTATCTGATTCTCCATGCTGAAAAATGTGTATAATGTGTTTTAATGCAAGTATATCAGTAACTGGGCGTATACTCGAACTTAATATTTTACCCATAGGAATCATGACTTGCATATTACTGATTGACATTTTTATCACATAATATTGTTGTTTTTTCCCTGAGAATTCTTTTTCTTCTATGGCTTCAATTATACCTGCTCCGTGCATTGGATAAACAATGTTATCGCCAATTTGAAACATATAATCCACCTCCATATATGGTAACCTTCTTAACCTTAACATATATGTGATTTTTTATCAAATATTTTATAATATCATAAATTTATTTTTAGTGTCAACTACTTTTTCTTTAAAAATCAAATTAAATAAAAACAGCACCAAAACAATAGGGAGCGTGTCAGATTTCCAATAAAGGGAAGGGGGATTTCCCCGCGCATATTCTGAAACCTCTACTCATTAACGTAGATCAGTTTTCCCTTGAAAACGACCAAATCGATCCCGTATTTTTTTCAATCTTGTATAGTACTCCAAAATCTCAATTCTTGCTTTTTCAGCTAGAGGTGCAATTGGTCGTAAGTCTTTTAACCCCCAATAATCAACCACTACATCAAGTACTTGATCAAAATATTGTAGTGGCCCATAGTTCGCTTCTTTTGCAATCACAGCCATTCTATTTTCAAAATCAGGCATGACAGCACCTGGCATTTTAAAATTTCTAATTACATTGGCAATATGATAGCAATAATTAGGTTCCAATTCCAAATGTGTTCGAATCACATCTCGATAAAACGCATAATGAAGAGTTTCATCTTTTGCAAGACGGCGTAATAATGTAGCAAGATCTGGATCATGCTTACTTGCAACCTTAGCTACATTATTGTAAAACACCATCGTTGCAAGTTCTTGTAGCGTCGTATACGTCATTGCTTCGATTGGTGTGTGAAAATCGGGCTCAAATCCCCCCTCAACGACTGACTTTCTTAATTCATGTAATCGTTTGGGATTCACACTTCGAGTGAGTAGTAAATATGTCTCCAATAAATTCGAATGTTGATCCTCTTCTGAAGTCCAAGTATGAATAAAGTCTGTAATAACAGAAAGGGACCCTTTAAAAGTCGCAGATAAATACGTTGTAAACCATGGTAAATTCACTTCTGTTAATAAAGCTGTTTCAATGGCCGTAATTACACCAGAAGGAAGAGTAACTTGACTTTCATCCCAAGGAATTCTTTTAAAGTCCATTCCCTTATCCCATGGTAAAAACTCATGATAACCCCAGTCTATCTTCTGCGCTCTTATTTTATGTTGTTCATACAGTTCTTTTAAACGTGGTTCTAATCG
>NZ_JAEHBX010000018.1:0-88232 GCF_016483395.1 Bacillus cereus group sp. N21 | reverse complement strand
CCAGCTGCGTCATCTAAGTACTACCAATTATTTCCTTATTTCAACCACCCTGTTTTCATCGCTCCGCTGGCTGCTTCATCTAAGTAATACCAATTAGTTCCTTCTTTCAACCAACCTGTTTTCATCGCTCCGCTGGCTGCTTCATCTAGGTAATACCAATTAGTTCCTTCTTTCAACCAACCTGTTTTCATCGCTCCGCCAGCTGCTTCATCTAAGTAATACCAATTAGTTCCTTCTTTCAACCAACCTGTTTTTTTACTACCATTTTCATAATAAAACCATTCACCATTTTCTAATTTCCATCCAGCTTGTTGAGTAGAATCTTGCGTTATGTTATTTGATGTTTCTGCTAAACTAGCAATCGGTTGGAAACCGAAGCCCAGAACCATAGCTAAAGAAAGTGCTGTAATTTGTTTTTTCATAAATTCATTCCTTTTTCCTAAATTTGACCATTGACTAAATCGTCATACTATGTATAAGTATAATTGTTTCTAAGATAAGAATAAGAGTAGTAACAAAAATGTAATAAAAATAAAACAGAATGAAATCCAGATGCAAACTTATTGCATACTGGACTTGCTTCTGTTTTATTCCTGCTATCTTCTACCTCTTTTACTAGCTTATAAAACAGGGTTTTTCTATTTATAATTTCTTACTCATCAATACCACCAACACAATAATCCCCACAAACATCGCCACTAAACATCCAATCAGTTTATAAAAACCTCTCTTTGTCAGCGTATTATCTTTCGTAATATCTTTGCGAACGAAGAAATACATGAATAGCATTAAAATAATACTTATACCAAACGCATAAAGAAATTGCATTTTTTCTCCTTCCTATATGTAAGACCTATAATTCATTATTTTCCACTTAATATCTTTTAGATAAAACAACAAACGAAATAAAAACCGTACTAATTGTTAAAGCAGCTAACATATTAAGTAATTCTCCAGCTGTCAATATAATGATTTCTAAATGTAACCCAATTGAAAAAATAATGAAATATATCAATAATGCAAAGAAAGAATAAAACATCCCTTTTTGACGGATTAACTTCATCCTTTCGTCTTTCTCTTTAAATTGTGGGTGAAGATAACTTAAACAAAAGCACATAATCATCATCGATGCTAATGTATAAGTCGGAGTTGGCGGCGCAGAATGTGTCATAATCCCTGCCAATACCATGAATCCACTCATAATTTAAAAAAACATTCCAATAATCAAAAAGTACTTCTGTGAATAATTCATTAATATTCCCCCTTCTCTATCATTCCCGTTCTTTCCCTTCATAAATAAATACATTCTCAATGGTTGTCTGAAATACTTTCGCAATTTCGAATGCTAAAGGAAGTGATGGATCATATTTTCCTTTTTCAATTGAAATAATCGTCTGTCTAGAAACACCAAGTTTTTCGGCTAACTTCTCTTGAGACAGTCCCAATTTTTTTCTGTATTCTACCATTTTGTTTTCCAAGGAAAATCCCCCCTCCTCCTTGAACAGAGTATAAATGTAAAGCAACCTTTACGTCAAGTATCCTTTACATTATTTACATAACTTTTCCAATTCTTCTTACTCCCGCCTTTTCTTTTTGATCACGACTATTGTCATAACTAAAATGGAATCCTATAGAGAGCGAACATCACGATATGTTCCATCCCTAACATATAGTTAACTTTATTTGTATAGATGGTTTTCATTATATTTATCCCTCTGTAATGAGAAAAATTAATATTGTTATCTGCACTTTATCTTTTTAAAATATTACATTTTTTCTCCTATACGAATGAAGCTGGCTACCCTTTTTAAGCTATTTTCTGCTATATTTGCAAAAACTAACGATTTATGAACCATTTTCAAATCATAATCATCACTTACAAGCAAATTTTTCTTTTTTCCTTTCAATATTTAACACTATTGAAATAAAGTTAACAATAAATTCATAATTTTTTATTTTTTATACTATATCCTGTTATATTGTTGTATAATATTCTTGAAAGCGCTTATTATTTTAATATACATAAATCAAACCATATTTTAACGAAACATTCTTACAATTCATTTTATATTTTCATATGGAAGATTTCGTTCCAAGTGCGGATGTACCAGATGAAATCACCTATTTTTTCCTTAAAATTACTTTATAACATGAAAGATTAACTTGGGTGATAAGTAATTGTGAATGTTTTTTTACAAAACGGATAAGTAATAATGTTTGGTATTATGTAAATTATCGTAATAACATAAGAGTAAAGATAACATTTACATTCATTACTGGTTGATCAATTATGAAAAGAGCAAAATGCATTCTTTCGCATTATGAAAGAAGGATTACATGCATTGGGAGGTTTAAACAAATGACGAGGAAGAATACAACGACAAACCCTTGGGCCAAATTCCATGGTCCGAACCTTGGCTATGTTATTGAACAGTATGATCGTTACGTGACAGGAGAAGGTTCTGTTGATCCGGAATTACAAGAGCTTTTTGAAACTTTTGGAGCTCCTCCATTCCAAGCAGATGTCGTAACAGGGGACAACATGGAAACAAATTTTTCTCCTCAAAACACAGGAAACATTGAAAAAATTCTTAAAGTCGTTCAACTTGTTGAGCATATCCGTTCATTCGGTCATACATCGGCTCATATTAATCCAATGGAAGAGCCTGCTGATGGACAATCTCTCATCGAGAAAGCAATGAATGAATTGAGCGATGCAGATTTGAAAGCGATTCCAGCTAAAACAGTATGGGCAGATGCACCAAATGATGTTCACACAGCTTTTGATGTAATTAATAGATTAAAAGATGTTTACACAAAATCTTTAGCCTATGAATTCTCGCATATACAAGATAGTGAAGAACGCACGTGGTTGCATCAAATGGTGGAATCAAATTCCCTGCGTCAACCATTAACAAATAAAAAACGAACTGCTCTCTTAAAACGCTTAACAGCTGTTGAAGGTTTCGAGCAATTTTTGCATAAAACATTCGTTGGCCAAAAACGTTTCTCCATCGAAGGCGTTGATATGCTTGTACCTGTACTAGATGAAATTATTTTAGAAGGTGCTAAAGGCGGCGTAAACGATGTCATGATTGGTATGGCTCACCGCGGTCGTCTAAGCGTACTCGCTCATGTATTAGAAAAACCATATAGTCACATGTTCGCAGAATTCAAACATGCAACTATTGAATCTGATAAATCACAAGATGTAATAAATAGTAGTGTCGGCTGGACTGGCGATGTGAAATACCATTTAGGTAGAGAACAAGTTGTCGGATCTGAAGAAGCTAGCACACGCGTTACATTAGCAAATAACCCAAGTCACCTTGAGTTTGTTAACCCAGTTGTTGAAGGTTATGCACGTGCTGCTCAAGAAGATCGTAAACAAGCTGGTTATCCTGAACAAGACGTTTCAAAATCATTCGTAATTTTAGTTCATGGTGATGCTGCATTCCCTGGGCAAGGTATTGTATCTGAAACATTGAACTTAAGCAGATTGAATGCATACCAAACTGGTGGAACAATTCATGTTATCGCGAATAACGCAATCGGCTTTACGACTGATAGCTATGATTCTCGTTCTACGAAATATTCAAGTGATCTTGCGAAAGGATTCGATATTCCAATCGTTCACGTGAATGCTGATGATCCTGAAGCTTGTCTTGCTGCTGCTAACCTTGCAATTCAATATCGTATGCTGTTCAAAAAAGACTTCTTAATCGATTTAATCGGTTACCGTCGTTACGGTCATAACGAAATGGATGATCCAGCAGTTACGCAACCACAAGTTTATAAAAAAATTAAAAACCATCCAACTGTAAGAGCTTTATATGCAAGCCAATTAGAAGCTGCAGGCGTTCTAAATGCAGATGAGGTTGAAACAATTACTCAGTTTATACAAGAAGAGTTAAAAGCTGAATATGCACAAGTACCACCAGCAGATACAAGTGACGTAGCAATTCACGTTAAAGTTCCAGACGTTGTTGCGAAAGGAATTCAGCCGATTGATACTGGTCTTCCACTTGAAACACTTCGCGCAATTAACGAAGGGCTTTTAACTTGGCCAGAAGGCTTTAACGTATATCCGAAAGTGAAGAAGATTCTTGAGCGCCGTAAAGATGCTCTTGAAGAGAACGGTAAAATTGAATGGGCACTTGCTGAATCTTTAGCATTCGCTTCTATTTTACAAGAAGGTACGCCAATTCGTTTAACTGGTCAAGACTCACAGCGTGGTACGTTCGCACACCGTCATATCGTACTGCATGATACAGAAACAAACGAAACATATTCACCATTACATCGCCTGCCGAATATACGCGCATCGTTCTCTGTTCATAACAGTCCGTTATCAGAAGCTGCTGTTGTCGGCTATGAATACGGTTATAATGTATTCGCTCCAGAAACTTTAGTTATGTGGGAAGCGCAATACGGTGATTTCTCAAATACTGCGCAAGCATTATTTGATCAATATGTTTCATCAGGAAGAGCAAAATGGGGACAAAAATCAGGTCTAGTTCTTCTTTTACCTCATGGTTATGAAGGTCAAGGACCAGAGCACTCTAGTGCACGTCCAGAGCGCTTCTTACAACTAGCTGCAGAAAATAACTGGACTGTTGCAAACTTAACAAGCGCGGCACAATACTTCCATATCTTGCGCCGTCAAGCATCAATCCTTGGTACAGAAGCTGTTCGTCCATTAGTAATCATGACACCAAAAAGCTTATTGCGTCACCCACTTACAGCTTCATCAGGTAGCCAGTTAAGTGAAGGACGTTTCCAACCTGCGTTAGAGCAAGAAAACCTTGGCATAAAACCAAACAAAGTAAAACGTCTTGTCTTAACAACTGGTAAAATGGCAATTGATTTAGCGGCAGAGATTGAATCCGGAAAACATGAGTACAATTTAGATGAAGTTCATATTGTTCGTATTGAGCAATTGTACCCATTCCCTGCTGAAAAAGTTCAATCTATTATGAAACGCTTTAAAAACTTAGAAGAAATTATTTGGGTACAAGAAGAACCAAGAAACATGGGTGCATGGCATTACATGGCTCCAATTCTGTTTGAACTTGCTGGCGATAAATTAAAAACAGGCTACATTGGACGCCCAGACCGTTCAAGTCCTTCAGGTGGCGATCCACATGCACACCGAGCAGAACAAGAACTTATCGTTGCACACGCATTAGATACAAAGTATAACTTTCGTCAAGATAAACAAGAAATAGAAGTTTATAGCAACTAAAAACGAAAGTGATTTGCTCTAGCTCATGCGGGCAGAGTTCCTTACACCCGAGAACGTAAAGAATTTCTGCCCAATCAAGCTGGAAACTTTGAGATTACCGAAGAAAAAAAAGACAAAACACACACCGTTAGGCAAATAAGGGGAGGACATTTAAAATGATCGAAATTAAAGTACCTGAGCTTGCAGAATCTATTTCAGAAGGAACTATCTCACAATGGCTTATCAATGTAGGCGACAAAGTTGAGAAAGGTGGCAGCGTTGTTGAGCTTGAAACGGATAAAGTCAATGTTGAAATCATTGCAGAAGATTCAGGTATTGTATCACAACTACTAGGAGAACCTGGAGATACAGTTGAAGTTGGCGACATCATTGCAATTTTAGATGCAAACGGCGCTGCAGTAAGTACACCTGCTCCAGCAGCAGCTCCAGAACAACCAAAACAAGAAGTTACTGAAGCACCAAAAGCTGAGGCTCCAAAAACAGCTTTACAAGGTCTTCCAAATACAGATCGCCCTATCGCATCACCTGCTGCTAGAAAAATGGCACGTGAATTAGGAATCGACTTAAATGAAGTACGCAGCACTGATCCACTTGGCCGTGTAAGACCACACGATGTACAAGCACATGCTGCTGCACCAAAAGCAGAGCCAAAACAAGAAAAAACAAGTCCAAAAACAGCTGCAAAAACTGAATTTGAAAAACCAGTTGAGCGCGTAAAAATGTCCCGCCGCCGTCAAACAATTGCAAAACGTCTTGTAGAAGTTCAGCAAACATCTGCAATGTTAACAACATTTAACGAAGTTGATATGACTGCAATCATGGAATTACGTAAAGAACGTAAAGATTCATTCGAGAAAAAACATGATGTTCGTCTTGGCTTTATGTCATTCTTCACAAAAGCAGTTGTTGCAGCGTTAAAACAATTCCCATTGTTAAATGCTGAAATCCAAGGTGACGAGCTTATCATTAAAAAATTCTATGATATCGGAATCGCTGTAGCAGCTCCAGATGGATTAGTTGTTCCAGTTGTACGCGATGCAAATCAATTGAACTTTGCTGAAATCGAAAGCGAAATTCGTGAACTAGGTAAAAAAGCACGCGATAACAAACTTACATTAAAAGAACTACAAGGTGGTACATTTACAATTACAAACGGTGGTGTGTTCGGCTCCCTTATGTCAACACCAATCTTAAACAGCCCACAAGTAGGTATTCTTGGAATGCATAAAATTCAAGTAAGACCAGTTGCAATCGATGCAGAACGTATGGAAAACCGTCCGATGATGTACATTGCTCTATCTTACGACCACCGCATCGTCGATGGTAAAGAAGCAGTTAGCTTCCTTGTTGCTGTTAAAGAAATGCTTGAAGATCCAAAATCATTATTATTAGAAGGTTGATAGACTTTCTAAATCATACTGGCTACATGAAAGAATCGATTGATTCTCTCATGTAGCTTTTTTTATATAAATTAAAAACCGGACATAAACCCTTTCTTTTTAGGGGGAAGAGAGCATCCAGCCATGCATAGAAGCGATCAGATCCCCTTCCTGCCCCATGTCAACAAATGAAAACAAGTAGCGCTCCCCTTTTCTTCTTCGTAGCAGCGACTTATATATTGAAAAATCAAAATGAGTTTATATATTACACGGATACGCTAAAATACTAATAATCTTTTAGAACTCATAAAGGACAACTCACAATACATACACTGATAACGTATGTCTAGAACAAATTTACTGATAAGGAGGAACACAATGAGTACTCTCACAGCTTCCACAAAGCTAAAAATGAACAAGGATACCTTTTTCCTCCCCGACTCAAACGGGGGTGTCTATTTTCGAAACAACTCCAGTTCATTCCGAATGCAAGGTAATGGTATCTATGAATGGATTGAAAAATTAATGCCTATGTTTAATGGAGAACATACTTTGGAAGAACTAACAAGCGGACTCCCCCTCCCTTATCAAAATAGAGTTTTTGAACTTGGAGAACTTTTGCACGAAAATGGTTTTGTACGTGATGTAAGTCAAGATTCCCCTCACCAGTTAGAGGATGCCTTACTTGAGAGATACGCATCGCAAATCGATTTTTTAGAGACTTCCTCTCATTCAGGTGCCTTGAAATTTCAAATGTATCGACAAGCGAAGGTCTTAGCAATTGGATCTGGCTCTATTTTCACTTCATTAGTTTATTCTTTACTTGAATCTGGTTTACCTGAGTTTCACTGTCTTATTACCGACTCTACCGCAACAAATCGCTCTCGATTAATTGAGATTGTACAAAAAGCCCATGATGCTGATCAAAATGTACTTGTTCAAGAAATAGATACAACGATAGATCGTTCCTTGCAGGAAATTTTTCAACATTTTGATTGGATTCTATATGTATCTCAAAATGGAAATATTGAAAAATTAAGAGCGATCCACGCGATTTGTAGAGAAGAAAAGAAAAACTTTCTTCCTGCTTTATGCTTGGAGCAAGTAGGCTTAGCTGGTCCTGTCATTACTACAGAATCTGAAGAATGCTGGGAATCTGCATGGCGACGCGTACATGAGACTGCCCTTCAAAAAGATCAACTATTAGAGCCTTTCTCTCCAATCGCTGGGGCTATGTTAGCAAACATTATCGTTTTTGAGTTATTCAAAAATATTACAGGCGCTTCAAATAGAGAGCAAAATAAACAATTCTTTTTACTAAATTTTGAAACGCTAGAAGGCAACTGGCACACTTTCATCAAACACCCACTTATAACAACCAAAAACTTTACAATAGAAACGATACAAGACATTGATGAAACTCTCAAAAGACATTCAAACCAAAGCCCTTCGAATGAACTTTTTCGCTTTTTTGACCAATTAACCTCAAACAAATCTGGAATTTTTCACATATGGGATGAACAAGACCTAAAACAATTACCGTTATCTCAGTGCTATGCTCAAGTTCCGAATCCATTATCAGAAGGACCTACTACGCTCCTGCCTACCATAATTTGCGGCGGATTGACTCATGATGAAGCACGCCGCGAAGCAGGTCTAACCGGAATTGAAACATATGTAACTCAAATGGTTCATTTCCTTATTCCTGAACAAGATGGATTCATTGGAATTGGGGCTGGGGAAACAATGTTAGAGGGAGTGTACCGTGCACTACAAAATCATTTAACACACACATTACAAACGAGGCAGTTGACCAAAACAGAAGAAATTACACAACTACAATTAACAGAGATTCACGACAAACACTGCCAATTTTATTTACGTGCACTCTCCACGATACATGGGGAACCAATGGTAGGAATTGGTGAAGAGGTGCTAGGTTTTCCTGTGGTTTGGATCGGTGTACACAACCAGTGGTACGGTAGTACTGACTTAAATATAACATTAGCACTAAGAAATGCATTACAACAAGCACTACTTCATGTCCAAAATCAAGAAGTTCCCTATAAATCCAATATATTATTGGACTCCTCTATCCTTTTACACAGTGCAGAATCGTTTAGGGTTGAAATACAAAAAGAAGAAGAAATGCCACAATTAGAATCCTTGCAATTAGCCTTACAAAATTTAAAAGAGCATAAACTTCATCCCTTCGTCCTCGACCTAGCAATTGAACCCTTTTTAAAAGAAGGATTAGGCGGTGTAGTTGGTGTGGTAATCAAAGAGGAGGTAGAATGATGAATCGAAAAATATTAATCATAGGAGATGGCATACTAGCAGACTATGTAAATCAACAATTATCCGCTCACTATCCAATTATTCATCAACATACATTTGAAGAAAAACTCCCAGAAAATATCTATCTTGCTCTCGTATTACACGATGGTTCTCCTCCCTCTATACATCATGAAGCTGAAGAAACATTTCGCTCCGCTAACATTCCATGGCTTCGGGGCTTTACTTCATTTGGTGAGGGTATCATTGGTCCTTATGTTAGACCCGATAAGGCAGGGTGCTCCCATTGTGCTGATGCACGGCGTTTCATAGCTGGCTTTGACCAAAAAGAAATGTGGGAGCTACAGCGGAAATATTCCTTAAAAACAGATGATGCCATACAGCGAGATGTATGTGCAACGCAAACTGGGTTACTACAAATGTGTCAGCTTATTCATGCTGAAACAGAGAAGATAGTAACAAAAGGGCATACCTCTTTAGCTGAAGAACTAATTTTACTTAACATGCAAACCTTTCAATGTTCACGTCATTCATTTCTTCCTGATCCTCTATGCCCAATGTGTAGCACATTACCTGATGACACTGCAACGGATGCCTACATTTCACTCCAGTCAAGTTTTAAAACTGGCAATGAAAGTTATCGTTGTCGTTCTATTGAAGATTTAAATACATTTTTGACTAAAGATTATTTAGATTATCGGACTGGACTTTTAAATGGAAAAATGCAGCATTCCTTATTACCATTTGCTGATGTTATTGTAAATATGCCGTTACTTTTAGGGAATGAAGGAGTTGCGGGCCGAACACATTCATTCAGGGCTAGTGAAGCAACTGCTATCTTAGAAGGATTAGAACGATACTGTGGAATGACCCCTCGCGGGAAACGGACAAATGTTCATGGTAGCTACCGAGAGTTAGAAGATACAGCCATCAATCCTCTCACAATCGGTGTACATACAGATGAACATTATAAAAAAACAGATTTCCCATTTAAACCGTTTGATCCTGATTATCCTCAAGACTGGGTATGGGGTTATTCTTTATCACAAAATCGTCCCATCTTAGTTCCGGAATCGATTGCATATTATAGCCTAGGACACAGGGACGCTTTTGTTTATGAAACTTCAAACGGCTGTGCAATTGGAGGCAGTTTAGAAGAAGCGATTTTCCATGGCATTTTAGAAATAGTCGAACGCGATGCTTTCTTGCTAACTTGGTATGCACAATTACCACTTCTCCGCCTTGATCTAGCTTCTGCGGACGACGTGGAACTACAATTGATGATTGAACGAATGCGCACGATTACAGGCTATGATTTACATGTTTTTGATGCAACGATGGAGCATGGTATTCCAAGTATATGGGCAATTGCAAAAAATACAAAACAAGATGGAATGAATCTCGTCTGTGCAGGTGGTGCCCACATGGAACCACTGCGAGCTGTTAAAAATGCTATCCATGAATTAGCAGGTATGTTACTTACAATGGATGAAAAATTTGAAGCAAGTAAACAAAAATACGAACAATGTTTACGTGATCCCTATCTTGTCACCCAAATGGATGATCATAGTATGGTATATGGTTTACCAGAAGCCGAAGAACGCCTTCAATTTTTATTGAATGACAATCGGTCTGTACAAACATTTCAACAAATGAATCAGTTAAGATCTATCGATAGGGATCTAACTTCGGACCTTCGCCATCTTTTAGATCGACTACATCACTCAGGTCTTGAAGTCATCGTCATTGACCAAACTGTTCCTCTCATACGAAAGAACGGATTATATTGTGTGAAAGTACTAATTCCTGGTATGTTGCCAATGACATTTGGACATCAACTTACTCGCACAACAGGACTACAAAGAGTACTTACCGTACCACTGGAACTTGGATATACCAATGAGCCACTTACATTTGAACAACTTAATCCACATCCTCATCCGTTTCCATAAGTCACAATAAGGAGGTAGATTGATGCAACTAGAAACATTTCTACACAATTTGCATTTTTCCATTGATGAAATCATGCCCCAAGACAAGGAAATTAACTGGGCTGATGCCCCCCTTCCCTATAAACTATACCGTAATCTACCTGTCATCCCTCTTTCTCTAGAGGTACCGCTAACATTGCGAGATCAAAATCTGTCTAAAGAACCCACTCTCGAGCAAATCGGACATTGTCTCTGGTATACATTTGGCCTAACTCAATTGTGCCAGCCTTCCCTCGGCTTAGAAGAACAAAATACAACAAATATATACCGAAGATTTATTCCTTCTGGAGGAGCTCTATATCCAAATGAATTATATTTGTATTTAAAAATGAATCATTGTCCACAGGGAATCTATCATTATGACGCAGCACATCATCGTCTCGTATTACTGCGTGAAGGAAATTTTGACTCTTATCTCACGGAGGCACTTGGAAATCGCTGCAATCTATCTGCTTGCTTCGGCACCGCCTTTGTATCAACAATGTTTTGGAAAAATTTCTTTAAATATAATAACTTTTCCTACCGTCTCCAAGGTCTAGATACTGGTGTCCTCATCGGCCAATTACTAGAAGTCTCTAAACAATTCGGCTATACATCTGGTGTATATTTTCAATTTCTTGATAGAGCCATTAATCATTTACTCGGACTATCGGAGCAAGAAGAAAGTGTGTATGCAGTTATCCCATTATCTAACCACCCTGCAGAAGAATGGTTTCATCCAAATAATACAGGCGCAAACGTTACTTCTTATGAACTCTCACAGCAGCTTCCCGTTTTAGAGCATGAACACTTTGTTCGCTCAAAGAACTTTACTGATCACCCTCTAATAACAACAATGAATGCAGCATCTATGCTAGATTCAACTGAACAATTTCGAACTGTGACAGAAGAGGCAACTGTTCCACATCACACACAAACTTTGACACTCCCCAGAGTAGAGCGATTATCATACGATTTCGCAACAGCTTGTCAAAAACGTTATTCACCTGATTTAGATTTTGTCTTAAGGAAAATAAGCGATACGCAACTAGCTACTTTACTTCAAGAAACAACTCTTTCCTTTCCTTATCAAAATGATTTAGACGGAACACATATAAAGACAAAATCACGTGTCTCACTATACGGATGCTTTTATAACGTAGACGGTTTGCCAAATGGTGCCTATTCCTACGACAGTAAGGCTCATACATTAGAAAAAATTCAATTAGGAGATCTCCGCTATCCTTTACAATCCGGTATGACAATGGACAATGTAAATCTCTTTCAAGTACCACTCTGTTTACATGTAATAGGAAATAAAGATTATTTAAAAAACGATTTAGGTTATAGAGGATATCGAATTCAACAAATGGAAGCTGGAATGCTCGTCCAAAAACTCGTCTTAGCAGCCTCAGCTATGGATATGGGAGGTCACCCGCTCTTAGGATTTGATGCAAACTTATGTGACAAACTGTATGAAACTGATACAAAAAGAAAAACGACCCTTATTCAAATTCCAGTTGGTCCCTATCGCCATCGCACTTGGTTAAAAGGATATTTGCATAGCTAAAAACACGCCCTGCGCTCAGTACACTGTGCTAGCAAAGGGCGTGTTTTTGAAGGGATTTTATATAAATCCATTTTGATTTTTCAACATGTAAATTGCTGCTACGAAGAACAAAAGGTACCTTACACTCGCTTTCTCCCTCTGTTTTCACTTGGCATAGGGCAGGAAAAGGATTTGACCGCTTCTATGCATGGTTGGATGCTCTCTCCTACCTAAAAAGAAGGGGTTTTGTCGTTTTTAATTTGGATTTATATAAGACCTGCTTTCACTACTAAATTACTTTAAAGATACTCTTAATCTGTCTTGCAAACAACCAATTCTTCGTTCCGCAGTTATCATTTAAACTATCTAGCATAATAGAATTCCCATTAGAGAACTTCAACTCTAATGTTGTATTTTTATCATTTGTTTTTAGGCTTATATCTGTAATATTCTCATACTTTAATTTTTCAACTTTAATATACTCTTCTTGCACCTGACCAATGACAACATGATCTTGGAAAAAGAAGAACACTTCCGCTTTTTTTCCAAAGCAAAATACATTTTTCGGGTAAATTAATGTAGCGTTATCAATCGCAATGCATAGTTCCTTTATTTCTTGGACAATTTCTCCAAAGTCCTCCTCATGTCTTGCGTTTGACTCTGCAATCCACTCTTCTACTGTTCTCATATTTATTGCCATTTCTTATCCTCCATCATCATTCATTACTAGCTTGTTTCTATCGTATTTTTATGTATGTAAAAAATAAATACTATATGAAAATATAATAGATACGTACTACATTTTTCAAGGACAAATATGATTTTATATATCTTTTTATAATTCTGTGTTTTCAAAATAAAAAAATAGCACTTCTATAAGAAGTACTATTCCGCTCGCCGCGCTGCTTGTTGAACTGGATCCCAAACACTGTTATATGGCGGTGCATAACTTAAATCGACATCTTCTAAATCATGAATGCTCATTTTATGAAAGAGCGCCATTGCAATAACATCGATTCGTTTATCCACGCCTTCTTCTCCGATCACTTGTCCGCCTAATAGTTGTTTTGTATCAGAACGATACACTAATTTCACATAAAGCGGCGTTGCATTTGGATAATAGCCAGCCATACTGGTTGCATCTACTTTCACCGTTTTATATGGTATTTTCAATCCGCTTGCTTCTTTTTCACTTAAACCCGTTCTCGCTAAAGTGAGTCCCATAAATTTAATAATGCTCGTACCGAGAGTGCCTTTAAATGCTCTTCGTTTATCAACCATATTCAATCCTGCAAGACGCCCTTGCTTATTTGCAGTTGTACCGATTGGAATATGATCATGCGTTTCTTTTATGATGTGATAATGCGTTGCACAATCTCCTGCTGCATAGATATCTTCCACATTCGTTTGCATATAAGCATTTACTTCTATAGCCCCTTTTTTGTTCGTGCGAATCGCTGTTCCGTTAACAAACTCTGTGTTTGGCTGCACGCCAACTGATACTAGAACGAGATCCGTTTTATACGTTCCTTTATCCGTTTCAACAAATTCAACTTTCTCTTTCCCCTTAAATGCTTTTACATTTTCATTTGTTAAAATTTCAATATTATATTTTGCTGCTTCTTCATGTATATATGCTGCCATAT
Source organism: Bacillus cereus group sp. N21 (assembly GCF_016483395.1). Lineage (NCBI taxonomy): Bacteria > Bacillati > Bacillota > Bacilli > Caryophanales > Bacillaceae > Bacillus > Bacillus cereus group sp. N21. Next base: position 74,148 of record NZ_JAEHBX010000018.1, on the reverse strand, counting down.
CGGCATCATATATTGTGCCAATATGTTCATTTCGCTCAATCATTCGCACCTTTTTCCCAAGCTCTACAAATGTTTCAGCCATTTCAAGACCAATTGCCCCGCCGCCAATAATGGTTACTTGCTCAACACTCTGTTCCTGTAACGTCTCCAATATTCTATGGGCATCCGGAATTGTTTTTAAAAGATGAACACCTTGCAGGTTGTTTCCTTCCCAGTCCGGCATAACAGGTCTAACTCCTGTCGCAATTAGTAAGCGATCATATTTATATTGAAATGCCTCGTTTTCACTTATATGTATACCATGCACAATTTTGTTTTCAGTATCAATTTTCGTTACTTCATGGTGTGTTTTCGCATCAATTCCATACTTATCACGAAATATGCTAATGTCTCGTGCAATTAATTTTTCAGTAGAAGTAATCACACCGCTAATAACGTACGGAAGTCCACACTGCGCATATGAATATATTTCACCTTTTTCTAACGTTACAACTTTTGCTTCTTTATCATTTCTAATAATTTGCATAGCCGCACTCATGCCAGCTGCATCTCCGCCAATGATTACATAGTTCACCAAATCACTCCTTTGTACAGTCTCTATCGTTTACATTCTCCAGATTCACTGTAAATAAATCCTTTTTTCTATAAGTAGCTTATACAAAGTATATGTTTTCTCCCTTTTGTTTATAAATGAAACCACTTCGTCCAAATATAATAACGCATACCTTTGTATATACATTTTGATTTTCCAACATATAAGTCGCGGCTATACATACAAAAAGAGCCTTGCACTCATTTTCTCCCTTTGTTTTCATATAGCATGGGGCTCAAAAAGGACCTGACCACTTCTATGCTTGGCCGGACGCTCTCTCCCTCCTAAAAAGAAAGGTTTTCTGTCAGTTTTTCAATTTATATTCATATATTTTTGATTTCCAACATACAGATCGCGGCTATACATACAAAAAGAGCCTTGCACTCATTTTCTCCCTTTGTTTTCACTTGGCATGAAGCTCAAAAAGGCTCTGACCGCTTCTTTGCTTGGCCGGATCCCCTCTCACACCTAAAAAGAATGGTTTTCTATCAGTTTTTCAATTTGTATTCATATATTTTTAAACATCCTTTGAACACTATAGGTAAAGTGTCGTGTCTCATAAACCTAATTATTAATATGCTATAACAATCGCAATGGAAAGTAGGTGAACAGAATCAATGTGCAGTAATTTTCTTATCTCTACTCCTGCTGAACCCAAAGTTGTCCAACCACTGGAACAAGAATTCAGTATTAGTGCAACACTTTACGGTGCACAGGCTTGGTCGGCTGATAGCGATACCTTTTTTCAAGAAATTTGGAAATCCACCCTGTTTGCATCCACCTCTCAGCCTGACGATGCTGTCTATCCACTTGGTATTCTAAAGATTATCAACCTCTCTTACGACACAATAACAGTTGTAACATCAAAAAAATTAAACAGTAGACTGGAGATTACAGTTCCACCGAACTCGGAAGCCATACTTTCTTCCAGTTCTTTAGCCGATGTCCAGGCTAGTACAACTGGCAGAGCAAGCAGAGTCAACTTTCTCTTTCATATCTTTTTCTCTCGCGAACCAGTTAGAACTTCCCTCATGCCATTACAAAAATAACAAAAAGGTAATCTTGCCTTTAAATTCTTCTATATTTTTCAACCGGAATAATGTAATCATTACCATGACACATAAAAGGATTTGTTACATGAAATGCAAACACATAAAGTGAAACTTTAATCAGTGGGGATTTTCTTCATCCCCCACTGATTATTAGCCCTCACCAATCGGGCTTTTACGGGCAGTTGGTCCCCACCTATCTTCCTCGTTTCTCTCTAAATCTTGAGGTGGGGGTCTTACTGCCCGTTAATGCGGGATAAATAAAAAAGGTACAACCATTATCGTTGATGTACCTTTCATTTCTACAACATAAAAAATAATAATGCCTACTCCTTTGACTTTATAAGCTCAGCATTATACGTCTCCACATCATTCAACTCTCCTGTATAATACGGATTTTCACGATACCACGACTGCTTTAAAAAGTATGATTGCATATCTTTCGTTTGAAAAACATGCCCATGCCGAGCATATATTTCATTTCTCGCGATCCGCAATTGTTCTTTTGTTAGGGACTGCAGCTCTACACTTGTTAACTTACGAATATGACTATCAGGAAAGAAAAATCCGTTATATACATATTTTGTTGTCACAGTTGATGGAGAAGAAGATGTTTCTTGTTTTTCAGGCTTCTTCTGAAACGAAAGTGTATAATATTGACTTGTCGATATATTTTCCACCTTTGTTTGTTCTTTTCCATTTGCACCTTCTTTTTCTAAATAAATAGAGACGCTTCCATCTGTAGCTACTGGTCCCCACTTAAATTCTTCCCCCACCAATGTCGTAATCGGTTTCTGGTTCGCATATAATGTTGCTCCCGCTACATTTGTTTGAATGGTAATGTAGTGACCTTTTAACGATAAGTCAACTGTTACATTATTTTGATTTTGTTTCATAAGTACAACCTTTTCTTCACGCGCTAGCTTCACATAATCATTTTTAAACTCTGATTGAAACGTTTGAATACCTGGGAAAAATGGTCCATATTGCTTTTCAAACATTTTATCAGTTGTCTTATCTAACTCTTTTTCATTTATTTTTAACAACGCATCTTTTTCATTCGTAAGGAGCGTTGCATAATAGGTTTTTGCTTTCAATTTATATCGATCAAATAGAAAGAGGTATTTTCCATCCTTCGTTAATACAAAATCTACTTTTTCTACATCATTTTGCTTCTTCTTTTGCTGTTGTATAGAAGCTTTTAAATCATTAACATAGGACGGATATTCTTTTATATACGAAAACAACGGTCTTACACTCTCTTTATCTACTACAAATTGTGGGTCATCTGTTGTAACAATATCAATGAATTTTTCCGTATCTCTGTCTTGTAAAATCGTAACCATTCTATCAATTTGTGCTTCTGCAGAATAATACTTTGTTCCATACAGGTATGCTTCGCCAAAACAAACAATAAAAAGAATGACAACCCCAATCCATATTTTCTTCCCCTTGCTTATTTCCTTTCGTATCTGTGGTTCCTTTTCGTTCCCTAATCGCTGGTGCTCATCTCTTCTAGCCCCACACTTTTGACAAAATTGCACGCCATTCTCTAACTGTGCACCGCACTTTACACAAACATTCATCCATTCATCCACCTTTTCATTAGAAGTTTGTTAAACCTCCAGTTAAGGTATCAAGTATTGTTTTTATATAGGACCAAAGCACAATCCAACTCGCAATGGAAATGAAAATATATGCGATAATAAGTGTATACACCGGATCTAATCCACCACGGTCTAACTTTAATATGGAAACAATTGTGCAAATCGTCATCCCTGTTACAGCGAACCCTAAAAATAGTGGAGATAGGAAGCCTAACAAAAAGCTAAATAACAATGCAAGAATAAGTATAGTGACAACCGGTGTTGAAATTGTTCCCCATACCCCTAATGCTTCTAAAAAAGAAAAAGATGATTTCATGAGCTTTCCACTTACAAAAATTATACCCCCAACAAATAGAAATAAAATTAATAAAAATAAAAAGACCTTAGCTGATTCCCCGAAAAAAGAAGGCTGTTCTTCAGGTACAAATCCGGCCCTACTTATAATTCCAGTTGCAATTGATGCCGTTGCACTCATCAGCCGGTAAAACATACAAGCAAAAAGGAAACAAATAAGAACAAGACTTGTAATCCCATTCCTTACTTCAATATGACCACTTTTCATAATTGCTGTTGGAGCTTTTAATGCATTCTTAAAAAACTGAAAGTAATCACTTGCAAATTGCTTCGCTTGCTCTACCTTTTCATTCGAACGGTTTGCCTGTACAGGTGCTGGTTGGGACAACTGCTGTTCTCCCTGTTCTGCATGATGCTCTACGGCTTGCTCCATAAGTGAATGTCCACAATTACCACAGAATTTCGCTTCACTTGCATGCTCAGTTTTACACTTTGGACACATCATCCTATCATCTCCCTCGCATGTATCTTCTAAGCCGTTACAGATTCAATATATGTACGAGGGGAGGAAACATGACTACAAGAAAAAGTTATATATTCTATAATTTCCCACTATCTATATTCTGATAATCTGCTAACAAAATGATATTATATAAAGTGACACTTTAATTAGTAGGGGGCTTACTACTCACATATAGTGGGATAAAACAAATAGATTGGACGAAAATTATGGAGCTAGTATACTCACTTTTTCATATATTCATTACGAGTTTGATACAATTATTTTCTTTAATCGGTATTATCATTTTGGTTGGTTTTTTACTAGGGTATTTAGAATCACTAACAAGGACATATTGGACGAGAGCTTTTGGTAGAAGAGGTTTCCTTTTATCAGCTTGGATTGGTGTTCCTATTCATGAATTGGGACATGCTATTATGTGTATCGTATTCCGTCACCAAATCGTATCGATTCAGCTATTCCCAACCAATACAAGTAACGGTTATTTAGGTTATGTAAGACACCAATATAATCAAAGAAGTATATATCAACGAATAGGGAATTTCTTCATCGGAATTGCTCCTATTTTTTCAGGAATGATTACATTAGTAATCTCTATGTATTATTTCGTACCACAGTCTTATTCCTTATTTATAAATGCTCTTAAAACAAATGCTCAAGCTGCTTCTATCAATATCGACACGCTGCAAAATATTTTCTTATCATCCATGCTTTTATTAAAAAGCCTTTTTACAGTTAGCAACTTATTTAATCCTTTGTTTTGGCTTTTTCTTTTCATCGCAATTTGTATCTCTACACATATTGCCTTGAGCAAACCAGATATAGAGGGCTCATTAGATGGAATCATCACTATGTTCATTCTCCTATTTCTGTTTAATAGCATAGCAAAGCTTTTTCATTATGATAGTAATCAGCTAATAGGAAATGTAGTGAAATACAATACGTACTTACTCGCTTTCTCTAGCATAGCCATACTATTTTCATGTATCGCTGTATTCATCAGCTTTATTTGCTCCAAAATTAAAACAGCTAGTTCGAAATGAACTAGCTGTTTTAATTAATTCTTCGTCTTATAATTGCAATGCTCCACAGGAACACGTGCATGCCCCTCTTCATTCGTACACCAAGACTGCGACTGAAACGCAAGAAAAATGCCAACCCATTGCTGCTTTTTCTCAAAATGGATGAATAGGCCACCATCTTGCCATGTGCCATCATCCCCTTGCCACTTCTCCACATTTCCTTGATTCATATGAATATCATGTATCCCATTACCAGGTTTAAAATGAAAATATCGATCAGGTGTATCATTTTCTGGACCCCATCGTTCTCCAAATGCATAAATAATTGCCTTTTCCTCTATCGCTCGTTTCATATAATGTTCTATTTTTTCATTTAAATCATTGTCAGCTCCCGATTTTTCTGGCGGCAAAGGAATCATCTGTTTTGATTCAAATAAATTTCCCCGCACATAATCTAAAGCCACCTTTGGTTCATTATTTTTCACTTCTGTAAAACCAAAAGGTAATGTCGGTAAAATCGTAATAGCTTCTGATTTAATATTTTCACTTGCAAAATATAATACTTCTGATGGATAGCTCTGCGATTTCACATTAATTGCAATCCGGTAATCTACTCCCGATTCATCTTGCAAATGAACTTGATAATGAGGTGTTTTCCCTTTTCCAATCATAGATTGTAGTGCGATACCTTTTAAAACGCCGTAGTTTTTTAAGGGCATGGGATCATCTCCTCTTCATGTAATAGAAACACTTGTTCTTTTATAAATTATCCACTAACAAACGAAAATCCTCCTAAAGCAGAAGATTTTATTGCCATACATACCAACCTGCAACTTCCACCACCACAATTAACACCGCTCCAAAAATCATAAGCGTTGTCTTTTTTAGTAGTTCATTCTCTCGAAACGGGATATTACATAGATAGGCCCCAAGCGTAATCCGTGACGGACAAGCAATTGTCGCTACGGATGATGCTGTATTTTGCAAAGTCGTAACATATTGCCACGGAAGTCCTACATTCTGCGCCGTTTGCATTTGTAGTTTAATAAACATCGCATTTGATCCTGCGTTACTTCCCGTTAAAAAACCACCAATTGCACCGATGAACGGGGTAACGAAGACAAATAACATTCCAAATGTTTGCCCTGCTGCGTCCGCTAACAATGTATGCATACCAGCTGCACCCATTAATTCTGAAATGGCAATAAACATTGTCGTTGTAATCGCAAACGGAATCCATTGTTTGATCGTTTGCGATAAAGATTGTTTTATAATAGTGGAAGGTATACGGAAGAACACGATGGTAAATAAACATGTAACCCCAAGCCAAAATCCAGGTGAATATAGTAACGCTAGTTTGTAAGAGTACGCTGGTAAATCAACGACAGCATAAGATTGCAGCATATTATGTAACGACGGAATGAGACGAGAAAGTAAAATACAAACTGTTAAAAATAAATAAGGGCTTATAATTTTCACGATAGAAACTTCTCGCTGCGTCGTGGCAGCATGCTCCGATAAAAACGCCTTCCCTTGCCTCGCTGTCATTTTAATGATAAGAAAACCAAATGTAATTGTTACGATGGAACTTAAAATCCCGGCTAATTCCACACTTACATATGCATTAGAAAGATAGATTGATATAGAAAATAAGAAAAAAAAACCGAACCCTTCCTTCCATTTTCCCTTCACCGCTTGCCAACCACCAACTACATACAAAGAAAGGTAAACAAAGTACGCAAAAAAAGGAATACTGAGTAATGCTGTACTAGATCCTAAGTTCACTAATGGCATGCTGATGAGCTGCGATCCAATAATCGTTCCCGTTGCCATCGCTCCCCAGGAACTCGCCAATAAACCGATAAACGATAATAAAACTGCTTGGAACGGTTTATAACCAAGCGAAAGAAAAATAGGAGCTGCCACCATAAAACCAATTCCAAACCCGCTCACTGATTCGATAAGTGGACAAATTCCAAAGCACATTAAGAGCATTTGTAATAATCGATCATGTGTAACTTGTTCGATAAAACGTGCAACTTGATCGATATACCCCATTTTGTTCATGAGGTGAAATAAAAGAATACCAAAAAACAGAACATACCCTACAATAAAACAAATTAACCCGCCCTTAATTGTTGCATGCATAACCTCTCCCATTTGCAGTCGAAACATTGGTGTTAGTAAAACGATTCCAGTACATACAACATAAGAAATCAGCGAGGCTTTCAGCGATGTTTGTTTAAAAATAAATAAACAAATGAAAATCATCATAATTGGAATAAGGGCTAACCATACAGCCATACCATCATCTCGTTTCTTATAAGATACAATTGTAACTATTATATAATAGATGTCAGAATATTCAATTCATTTTATACAGTTTTCCACTATTCTTTATCAAGTGAATTATTGAAAAAATGCTACACTACAAGAAAATTACGTTTTAAAAGGAGCGATAACGATGAACAAAGAACAATTTTGGCAGCTTATTTCAGAAATGAATACAAAAGACGAAACGAGTGAATGGCTAGTGGAACAATTAGCTACAAAGTCTGCGAGCGAAATTACAGACTTTGAAATTCATTTCCAAACCGCTCTCAAAGAATCTTATACATCTTCTCTATGGGCAGCTGCGTATATTATTTTTGGCGGATGTTCTGATGATTTATTTGATTATTTTAGAGGGTGGCTCATCGCATGTGGACAAGAAATGTTTGAAGCCGCTATGCAAAATCCTGAAAATCTAGCAAACTTAATTCCTGCTTATTATGAAGAGGAAGAAATTATTCCTGAATGTGAAGAAATACTATCTGTTGCCCTTGAAGCTTTTTCTTTACAAGAAACGGGAGATACAGAATGGGACGACAATATTTGGGATACATTTGATTCCTTATTACATGAAAAGGGACATGATTCATCTATGCCTGAAATTGAGTTCGATTGGGAAGAAGACGATGAAGAAGGATTAGCAAAACGTTTTCCAACACTTTGGGAACGTTTTGGTGAAAATCCTTTATTATATTAACTGAATAAATTCAAAATACTCGTATATGAAATGGTATAATTTACATAATGAATTCCATTTTATAAAGTGAAACTTTAATCAGTGGGGGTTTTTTGTCTAAAAAAAAAAGAAGATTTTCAAAGAGGCTGAGCATAAATCAAATTTTGACTTATCTCTCAGCCTTATACTGTCTTTATGCTTATTGTGCCACGGCCTGTTTGTTTTTTTTCATAGTTCTCATGGATTCGGCTACTTTAACCATCATGGAACATTCTACTCTCTTACGGAAGATGTCACAGCTAAAATCGTAGATTCCATTGATGGAGCCGGTTGCGTGCAGCGCGTTAGCAGGGCAACCGCCACTGCAGTAAAGTTTTGCCCAGCAGTCCTGACATTCTGGCTTCGAATAGCAGTTGCTCTCTTTAAATTGACATTGCATCTCTTGTTTTGTAATCCCATCCCAGATGTTTCCCATACTGTATTCTTTATCCCCGATGAACTGGTGGCAAGGAAAAATCTCGCCCCATGGTGTGACAGCGAAATATTCGGTTCCTGAGCCGCAGCCAGAAATTCTCTTTTGGATGCAAGGGCCTTCTGAGAGGTCAAGCATGTAATGGTAGAAAGTGAATCCATTACCTTCTTCCTCACGCTTTAGCATTTCCTTGGCGAGAATTTCGTACTGGTTATAAATATCTGGAAGGTCCTTTTCGGTGAGTGCATATGGTTCCCGTGGATTACAGATGACCGGTTCCATCGAGAGCTTGTCAAAACCAAGATCTGCGATATGAAAAATGTCATTGGTGAAGTCAACGTTGTTATGAGTATAGGTTCCACGCACATAGTATTCTTTATCTCCACGGCTTTTGACGAATTCTTGGAACTTCGGAACGATATAATCATAGCTCCCCTTTCCAGTTACCGTTTTACGAAGGTGATCGTGGACTTCTTTTCTTCCATCAAGACTCAATACGACATTGTACATTTCTTTATTCAAAAAATCAGTGATTTCATCGTTTAGTAACATGCCATTTGTAGTAAAGGTGAAGCGAAACGTTTTTTTGTACTCTTTTTCTTTACTTCTTGCGTAAGCGACAATCTGTTTTACAACTTTCCAGGCCATGAGCGGCTCTCCCCCGAAGAAATCGATGTCGAGGTTTCGGTGATGACCGGAGTTTTCCAATAGGTAATCGATAGCTCTTTTGCCAACCTCATAACTCATAATCGCTCTGCTTCCATTGTATTTTCCTTGGCTGGCGAAGCAGTATTCGCATGATAAGTTACATGTATGTGCAACATTGAGGCAGAGGGCCTTTACATAAGTTTGGCGGTTTCTTAAATCAATTGAGAGACTCTTATATTCATCCTCAGTAAAGAGTTCCCCATCATTTTTTAGCTCTTCGATATCTGCAATGGTTTCTCGAATGTCCTTCTCAGAGATATCGGAATCATATACGTATTTTTCTAGCATCATTGTTATGATTTCTTCTGCAGCAGTAGTCTCATAAAGCGCGATGATTTCATAAGCGAGGTCGTCGACAACATGTACTGATCCACTGTAGGTATCGAGTACGATGTTGTATCCGTTTAATTTATATTGATGAATCATATTTAATAATCAAACTCCTTTTATCTATAAAGTAAAACTTCCGTTAATGGGGCTTTTACTTCTTGTTCATGCGGGATAAAAATGGCCGCCCATCTGGGAAGCAGTTGGGCGGTACGTTTCTCATTTTCTATCTGTTCATTATGTTTTCACACTTTTGATTTGCAACTCCGCAAGATGTCTTGCAAGCTGATTGGCAAGATGTTTGACATGCACCACAACCACCATGTTTTACTGTATCTGTCAGTTTACGGGTACTTAGTGTTACGATTCTTTTCATGACGTATAACTCCTTTTAAAAATATTTTTAAGAAACAAACTCAATATTTGTGAATGTTTTTACATTTAAAACTACAATTTGTGAAATATTTCACATTAATTCCAGTAATAATTTTAACAACACCTTTGGTTTACGTCAATCATTCTTGATATTTTCATGTCAGTTGGGGAATCAACTGCCCGTAAAAGCCAATTCGCTCAGCTAATAATTAGTGGGAGATGAAGAATCCACCACTAATGTGCAAGGTCTTAATGGCTTGAAACTTGCTCATATAATATAGAGGCACCTTAACAGGTAGCCTCTTCTTCTTATTTCACTGCAGCAATCAGTTCACAAATTTCCTCTTCTTTTTCTGTTTCTAAAAGCTCAATTACCTTACTTCCCACAACCACTCCATCACATAACGTAATCATTTCCTCAATTTGCTCAGTCGTTGAGATTCCAAATCCAGCAACTACTGGAAGATGTACATGTGCTTTTACTTTTTCTAAGTAGCTATGAATTTCTCGCTTAAAGTCACGTCTAACCCCAGTGACCCCCGCTACCGTTACCGCATAAACAAACCCTTGTGACTCCCTCGTAATCTTTTCAATTCGTTCGATTGGACTCGTTACTGTTACAAGCGGAATAAGTGCGATATGCGCATCACGAAGGAGCGGTGCGATAATATCTTGTTCTTCATATGGCAAGTCTGGAACAATAATTCCATCTACACCAGCTTCAAGACAACTTCCGATAAAACGTTCTTTACCAAATGCTAAAATAGGATTCAAGTATGTCATAAGTACGAATGGAATATTTACTTCTTGTCTGACTTCCGCTAGTGCCTGAAAGATTCCTCCGAGCATTGTTCCACTATCTAATGCTCGTTTTCCTGCCCTTTGAATTGTAGGTCCATCTGCAACTGGATCTGAAAATGGGATGCCAATTTCAACGATGCTCGCTCCTGCTTCATCTAGAAAACGAATTTGCTCCTTTAACTTCTCTAGACCTCCATCTCCTCCCATTACATAAGGAATAAATGCTTTTTTTCCATTTTGAAACGCTGCTGTAATTCTTTCTACTCCCATTTTCTACACCTCTTCCATATAACGTTTTATACTTTCAACATCTTTATCACCGCGGCCCGATAAACAAATGACAAGTCCTTCATCTTGCTTCATTGTAGGCGCAAGTTTTAATGCATACGCCACTGCGTGTGAACTTTCTAATGCCGGGATAATTCCTTCTTTTTTCGTTAGTAACTGGAATGCCGCTAGCGCTTCGTCATCTGTAATTGAGTTGTAAGAGACACGGCCAATATCTTTTAGCAGACTATGTTCTGGCCCAACTCCAGGATAATCGAGCCCTGCTGAAATGGAGTGCGCCTCTTGAATTTGCCCTTCTTCATTTTGAAGGAGATACATCATCGAACCATGAAGGACGCCAACGCTTCCTTTTGTTAATGTTGCTGCGTGCTTTTCTGTATGAATCCCTTTGCCTGCTGCTTCTACGCCGTAAAGGGCAACTTCTTCATCATGTACAAACGGATAAAACATGCCCATCGCATTACTTCCACCGCCGATACAAGCAACAACTGCTTCTGGTAAATTCCCTTCTAGCGCTTCATATTGTCTCTTCGTTTCTTTCCCGATTATACTTTGGAAATCACGTACAATTTGCGGGAATGGATGCGGTCCAAGAACAGATCCCATAATATAGTGCGTATCATGTACATGTGCAACCCAGTAACGAAGCGCCTCGTTTACTGCATCTTTTAATGTTCCACTACCTGCTGCGACACTTTCCACTTTCGCTCCTAATAGTTCCATTCTGAAGACGTTTAACTTTTGACGTTTTACATCCTCTTCTCCCATAAAAATGACGCACTCTAAACCGAGTAAGGCGCATACCGTCGCCGTTGCAACCCCGTGCTGTCCAGCTCCTGTTTCAGCTACAACCTTTTTCTTACCCATTCTCACTGCAAGAAGCGCTTGCCCAATTGTATTGTTAATTTTATGAGATCCTGTATGATTTAAATCTTCACGCTTTAAATAAATCTTTGCCCCGCCGCAATACTTTGTCAGATTCTCAGCAAAATAAAGTGGTGTTTCTCTTCCAACATACGTTTGTAAATAATGCTCTAATTCTTGTTGAAATGCTTCATCTTGCATCGCTTCTTTATACGCTTCTTCTAATTCTAAAACAGATTGCATAAGTGTTTCTGGAACGTAACGTCCTCCGTATATACCGTAGTGACCTTTTTCATCTGGATATGCATATTGCATGTTTAACACTCCTTCGCTTTTCTAATAAATTGTTTTATTTTCTCGCTATCTTTCTTGCCATCCGTTTCTACTCCGCTGCTGACATCTACCATATACGGCTTTACAGTTTCAATCGCTTCTTTAATGTTTTCAATGTGTAATCCACCAGCTAAAATACACTTTTTACGAATTTCATTTGGCATATCATCTAGCAACTTCCATGAAAATATTTTGCCATTTCCACCATGAAACTTTTCTTTCGGGCTATCAAATAAGAGAAAATCAGCTTTATAATTTGTTGCTTGTTTTATATCTTCGCTCAAATGTACACCAATCGCTTTTATAGACGGAATATTCAATCTTCTGATATGATGATTTCCTTCATCCCCATGCAGTTGTACCTGTGTTAAACCACAATCATTTACAATTTTCTGAATGACCTCTACCGATTCATTTACAAAAACACCAACTTTCATTACATCAGCTGGAAGCTCATCAATAATCTGTTTTGCTCTTTCAGGTGTAATTTCCCTTTTGCTTTTCGCAAATACAAATCCAATAGCATCTGCGCCGTATTCACACGCTTTCTTTGCTGTTTCTACATCGGTAATGCCGCAAATCTTTACTTTCACGTTGTCACCTTCAGTGATTGAAAGAAGTCTCCTACAGAAGGTGCAGTCATCAGCGCTTCCCCTACAAGAATTCCTTTTGCACCTGCCCGCTTCACACGTACGATATCTTCTTCCGTATGAATACCACTCTCACTAATCCAAAGCATATTTTCTTCATTCAATCGTTTCCCTAGATTTTCTGTCGTACTCAAATCCACTTCAAATGTTTTCAAATTCCGATTGTTTATTCCAATCACATGAGGATTTAATGCTAGTGCTACCTCTAATTCTGTCTCATTGTGAACTTCTACAATTGCCTCTAATCCTACTTTTTGCACGTATGCATATAACTCTCGTAGTTTTTCTTCTGATAGTGCAGCAACGATAAGTAAAATGAGATCCGCTCCAGCTTCATATGCCCGATCAATTTGAATTGTATCGATAATAAAATCTTTACATAGAAGCGGAATATTACTATTTGCTCGTGCTGTTTCTAAATCGTGAAAAGATCCTTTAAAAAATTGATCGTCCGTTAAAACAGAAACAGCTCCGGCGCCACACTCTTCATACATTTTCACTTGTTTCGGTACATCTACATGTAAATTTATATCACCTTTAGATGGAGAAGCTCGCTTCACTTCAGCAATCACTGTAAATTTCTGCAATGCTTCTACAAGAGAGTGTGACTTCCGTTGTTTCTTCACCGGCGTATATGTTTTATACAACGCTTCTACCTCTTTTTTCTTCTGCTGAACAATCTTTTCTAAAATGGTTTCCATTTAATTCACCCTCTCTAATCTTTTATTACTTGCACTAATTAATAGATTCAATTTCGATAACGCTTTTCCAGAATCAATACTTTGAGCTGCAATATGAATGCCTTCTTCAATTGTCCCTGCTTTTCCATTTGCAAAAAGTGCAAGACCTGCATTGAGTAGAACCGTATCACGGTATACACTCTTTTTCCCCTCTAGTACTTGCAGTGTAATATTCGCATTTTCTTTTGCATTTCCACCTCGGATTTCTTCATTGCTCACACGAGAAAATCCATATTCTTCTGGAATAATACTCTCTTCTATAATTTTGTTATCCTTTAAAATCACTACATGATTTTCCCCTTGCAGAGATGCTTCATCTAAAAATCCGCTCCCATTTACAACAAGCGCTTGTTTTCTACCAAGCTTTTGCAATACCTCTGCTACCGGCATTAGCATATCTCGTTTGTATATACCAACAAACTGCGTTTCTAAATCAATCGGATTTGTAAGAGGACCAATTAGATTAAAAATGGTCGGTACATTTAGCTCTTTTCTTATTTTCATAATGCGTTTAAGTGCTGGATGCATCGCTGGTGCAAATAGAAATGCGATACCAACCTTTTCTAATAAGTAGTCAATTTCTCTTGGCGTACATGCAATATTGACACCAAGTTCTTCTAATAAATCCGCACTCCCTGTTTTACTAGAAACCGCGCGATTCCCATGTTTCGCCACCTTCACACCAGCCCCGGCAAGTACGAAAGCAGATGTTGTACTAATGTTGAATGTTTGTGCGCCATCTCCGCCCGTTCCGCAATTATCCATTGCTCCTTTTATATGACTTGCAAATGGTAATGCCTTTTCCCGAAGAGCACGAACGAGGCCATATATTTCATCGGCTGTTTCACCCTTTGCCTTTAACAATGCTAAAAAAGCAGCAATTTCACTTTCTAATATATCTTCACTTAAGAGCACAAGGCCTGCTTCATACATTTCCTGTTCCGTTAAATTCTGTCCTTCTACTAATTTTCGAAGATAACTGTTCATACTCGCTCCTCCTCTTTCACCCTGGATAAAAATGCACGTATTAATTTTCCGCCCTCTTCTGTCGCAATGGATTCTGGGTGAAACTGAAGTCCAAAGAGTGGATAATAATTATGTCGAACTGCCATGATTTCCCCATCATCCATCGCTGTCGCTAATACATCGAAACACTTTGGAATCGTCTGCTTCGCCGCCACGAGTGAATGATAACGCATCGCAGTTAACGGTTGCGCGACATATGAAAATATCGATGTGCCATTATGCTTTACACGTGATGTTTTCCCATGTTTTATATGCTCTGCCCTTACAATTTCACCGCCAAATGCAGAAACAATCGCTTGGTGCCCAAGGCAAATGCCAAGGATCGGAATTTGTTTATAAAAATGTTGAATCACCTGGGTGCAAATCCCTGCGTCCTCTGGTTTTCCGGGCCCTGGCGAAAGAATAATTGCTTTTGGTTTCATTTCTTCAAGTTCTTGAATCGTCACTTTATCATTTCGCAGTACAACAATCTCTTCCTCATATTCCCCTAACAATTGATACAAGTTATAAGTGAATGAATCATAGTTATCGATGAGTACAATCATTTCATTACCTCCAAAAGCGCCTTTGCTTTATTTAACGTCTCCTCATATTCAGCAATTGGATTTGAATCATAGACAATACCGGCTCCAGCCTGCACATATGCTTTTTGGTCCTTTACAACCATTGTGCGAATCGCAAGCGCCATATCAAGGTTTCCAGAAAAAGCTATATATCCTACCGCTCCGGCATATACATTTCTTTTTTCCGTTTCTAATCCATTTATAATTTTCATCGCTCTAATTTTCGGTGCCCCGGATACAGTGCCAGCCGGCAAACAATAAGCTAATGCGTCAAAACAATCCATTTGTTTTCGCAATGTTCCGTAAACTTCAGATACAATATGCATAACATGCGAGTATTTCTCTACTTTCATATACTTATCGAGCGCAACAGAACCAACTTCGCTCACTCGCCCGATATCATTTCGCCCTAAATCTACAAGCATCATATGTTCTGCACGCTCTTTCTCATTGGCTAAGAGCTCCTTCGCAATCTCTTCATCTTCCTGCTTTGTTTTTCCGCGTGGTCTTGTTCCTGCAATTGGATTTGTCATCACCTTTTCTTCTCGTACAGAAAGTAAACTTTCTGGCGAGGAACCAAGTACAACATAATTTTGAAAATCAATATAAAACATATACGGCGATGGATTTGCAATCCGAAGTTTTCGATATAATGCAAACGAATCGCCTATAAATTCACTTTGCAATCGCTGAGATAATACAACTTGAAAAATATCACCAGCTCGAATGTATTCTTTTGCCTTCTCCACCATTTCGCAAAACTTTTCTTCTGTTATAGAAGAAGTAAAGGATAAGGAAGGCTGCATTTCTGTCACTTGTTCTTCTTTTCCATGTAAGACATCTTGTTTATATACCTGCAATCTCTCATACACTTCTTCAAAAGAGTCTGTATCATCTTCTCTGTATACATATACAAACGATAATTTTTGACGTAAATGATCGTATACAATAAACTCGCGGTACAGTAATACATGAACTTCTGGAATATTTACCGAGTCAAACAGTTCTTCTCCAATATCTTCATATTGCCGAATCACATCATAACCAATATATCCAACTGCCCCACCGCAAAATGGAAATGGACTTTCTACCTCCGACGGCGCAAGGGTCTTTTGCAATACTTGTAATACATTTTCTTCTATTTGCTTAGTCCTACCATTTATCGTAATCTCTACTGCCGCGCCACTACTTTTGATTTCTCCGTATGGATCACATCCTAAATAAGAATAACGTCCCTTATCTTGATGAAGCTGCGAGCTTTCGAGTAAAAATTTTTTCTCACCTTTCATCTGGCGATATAAAGCAATTGGCGTTACACTATTTCCTTCTTCTTCATCAATTACCAAAAATGATTTTCCTTGTCTCTTTTGCATATTAAATTGTTCTTTCGTTATCATGTCTGTCACCTCACTATTGAAAATAAAAAAAGTCCTCTGCATATCGGAATATGCAGAGGACGATAAATTTACCGTGGTACCACCTCTTATTGGATGCAGAAGCATCCCTCTTTATTCAGGTACAAATATATACCTTATCCTTGTAACGGCGGAACCCGGGTTGCCTACTTATTTAGAATCTGTTCAGCATACCTCTCGTAAGCCCATTCCGCATATGGCACCGCACCGGGCTCCCACCTATCCCCGGCTCTCTGGAACGTCTCCAATATACGTACTCTTCTTACTTAAACGATTTAGTTTATTCAGTTCATTTATTTTTATACACAAAAAGGGAGTACTCATCCTATAGAAAGGACGGGTACTCCCGTGGTGCCACCTTAATTCGTTACAAATGTAACGCACTTTGCCGTATCCAAAATGAATACGTGTCTCTTGTATCGATGAGATCATGTCGCCAAATCCTACTTCTTTCGGTTCGGTTTGGAAGCTCCGAAGGCCATTCCATATTAATTCCATACTGATTCGCACCAACCATCAGCTCTCTGACATGTTCATAATACGTACTCTTCTTCATCAACGCTTGCATTTTTTAAGTTGAAATCATTATATGCCGTTCCTTTTTCATAAGTCAATACTTTTTAAAAATTTTTATTTATTTCTCAGCTCAATATTATATTGACAAAACAACCTATTTCTATGTAAATATAATAAATACCCTATTAAAATTAAGGTTTTTTGTCAGAAAATTATATATTTGAAAAATGAACTAATGTCAAAAAACGCTTACATTTCAGAAAATTCGTATTTGTATATGGATTTTCTGAAATAATCATGATAGATTATAATTATGCAAAGTTCATCAAAAGACATTACAAAAGGAAGGGGAACTACATGAGTACGCAGATGTTAATTTTAATTTCTATCTCTATCTACATGCTCGGGATGCTAGTCATTGGCTATTTTGCCTATAAACAAACATCCAACTTAACAGATTATATGCTTGGCGGGCGTACACTAGGCCCCGCAGTAACAGCATTAAGTGCGGGAGCAGCTGATATGAGCGGCTGGCTGTTAATGGGATTACCCGGTGCAATGTTTAGCGTTGGATTAAGTAGTAGCTGGATTGCGATTGGCCTAACACTTGGCGCATACGCAAACTGGATCTATGTCGCTCCTCGCTTACGTACCTACTCAGAAATTGCAAACAATTCTATTACTATTCCAGAATTTTTAGAGCATCGTTTCCATGATGCATCTCATATGCTACGTCTTGTTTCTGGACTTGTTATTATGATCTTTTTCACATTTTATGTAGCTTCAGGATTCGTCTCAGGTGCTGTATTATTCGAAAATTCATTTGGCTTAAATTATCATGTTGGACTACTTATTGTTGGAAGCGTTGTTGTAGCTTACACATTATTTGGTGGCTTCTTAGCTGTAAGTTGGACAGACTTCGTTCAAGGAATCATCATGGTAGTTGCTCTTATCCTTGTTCCGATCGTAACAATTATGAATGTAAACGGCCTTGGACCAGCATTTGATACAATTAAATCTATTGACCCAGCGTTATTAGATATTTTTAAAGGAACATCCGTATTAGGTATTATTTCATTATTTGCCTGGGGTCTTGGTTATGCTGGACAACCTCATATTATCGTGCGCTTTATGGCCATCTCTTCTGTCAAAGAAATCAAAAGCGCACGCCGAATCGGTATGAGCTGGATGATTTTCTCTGTAGTAGGAGCTATGTTTACTGGTCTTATCGGTATCGCTTACTATTCAAAAGCGGGATTAAAGCTCTCTGACCCAGAAACAATTTTCGTTGAACTAGGTAACATTTTATTCCATCCACTCATTACTGGATTTTTATTAGCAGCTATTTTAGCGGCTATTATGAGTACAATCTCTTCTCAGCTTCTTGTTACATCAAGTGCAGTAACGGAAGATATATATCGAACATTCTTTAAACGTTCTGCATCTGATCGTGAGCTTGTATTTGTTGGTCGTATGGCCGTTCTTGTTATCGCACTTATTGGTTGTGGATTAGCATTTAAACAAAACGACACAATCCTAGCGCTTGTTGGCTATGCTTGGGCTGGATTTGGTTCTTCATTTGGTCCTGTCGTTTTACTAAGCTTATACTGGAAACGTATGACAAAATGGGGCGCGTTAGCTGGAATGATCGCTGGTGCTGCAACTGTTATCACGTGGACACAATTTAAGTTTTTAAAAGATTTCCTATATGAAATGATTCCAGGGTTCACAGCAAGCTTACTTGCAATTATCATCATTAGTTTATTAACAAAACCTTCAAAAGAAGTTGAAAAGCAGTTCGAGGAATTTGAGAAAACTGCATAATATTTTTTAAAAAAGGAACCTCCGCTTTCATCATAAAAGCGGAGGTTCCTTTTTTTATTCATTGTTCGACAATTCTCTCCTTGAAATTAACAATTTCTTTATATTTCGTTAAATCTACCATAACACTACTTCGTTATAGTATGAGTATCAACACTTATACAGAAAGGAGACTTTAGAATAATGGCATCACTACAACACCAAAATTCAAAAAAACTATCACTTATTACAAATTCTTCTTGTCCAAACATACAGTCAAAACCTCAAATTTCACTCGCTCCTTCTGTTGTATCTGTAATTGGTGTGCATATACAAAAAAATAAATTAAAAATAAAAGTAGGGAAAAGCACTGAATTATCTGCTTCTGTTCTCCCAGTTCAAGCAACAAATCAAGGGCTTATATGGACAAATATGAATCCTGACGTCATAACAGTCCATGCAGATGATGACAAAGCAATCATAACTGGAAGAAACCCTGGACGAGCTGTCATGATTGTAACAACTGCTGAAGGGAAATTTCGAGATTTATGTGTTGTTCATGTTCAGCCTTTTATGACAAATCCGAAATAAACGTCCCCACTTTATTAAAGTGGAGACGTTCACTTTTCTTTAGCCTTGTGACTTAAAATAATCATGCGCCTTCCGTGCTAACATTTTACGTTCCTCTGGCTTTTGGAGATACTCTAGAACTGTCTCCGCAATCTTTTCATGAGGGACAAAAACAATTCCCGGCCACTCTACTTCATCTTCAGGGCTACTAGATTCAGAAATAATAAATTTATGATTCGCGACAGCGTGAGAAACTCTCGGCGTTTCAAGAATACCCGTTAAATAGTAGCGTATATTTAAAATAATTTTTGCTCTCGCTATAAGTTCATTTCTGAGAATTCCCCATACATTGCTTTTAAAAATAATATTCAAATCTGGTGCAAGCCTTTTTAACTGATCAAAAACTGCTTGACGGCGCTCATTCATAGTACCGATAAATAATACATCAATGTCTTCAGAGATAGGCTTTATAAAAGTATCTGTTTTAATCTTTAAAGTAGGAGCATAATTCATTTTGACACGTTTCACTTCTTTTCCTAATTCTTTCTTTTTCAGCCAAGCAATATTTTGAGGATTGTAATCCCATACTGTTCTATTCTTTAATATATTACGATAAACTACATTATCATAAGGACATCCATCATATAGCTGCTCTAAATTATAAATAATCGCATCTTCTGGAATCTCAACAGGAGTATGGACATATGAATGTGCTCCAAAAACTATTGTATTATTCGCGTTTGTTAATAGTGTTTCTGATATAACTACCGTTTTCCCCTGCTGTTCTAATTTCCATTTTAAAGCTCTGGCAACATCAATAAAACTTCCATATGTATATGGCCATATGTAAAGGCAATAGTCATAATAACTGTTGAAATACGCTTCAAATGCTTTCACATTATTTTGGTAAAGAACTACTTCAGGATGCTCAGCCAGAAGTTTATCGGCATATTTTTTCCCAATCTTATACAATCCCGCATAGTACGCTGATATACATTTTTTCAGCTCAACAGCCTCTCTTTGACTCGGTGAGAGATCCATTTCAAGAAGGAGACTTGCAGTCAAAAAGGCTTGTAGATGATCTCGATCATAGTAATATTCCAATGCAGGTAATAGCTCATTGGGTGTATTACCATGTACTGAGGCTCCTAGTTCAACAGCCCATCTCATTAATTCCATTTTCTTTCCACTCTCCCTTCTGAGAACAAATTACATAAATTTTACATAAAAGACAAATATGATTCTTTTACTATTTATGAAAATTCTGTTTTAGTTATTCGGCTTTTCATGCAATTAATATAAGTATCCACTTCACATCCCATATAGCCAGTAAATATTAAGTTTTAATATCAAAATATAAAGTGAAACTTTAATCAGTGGGAAGTCTTCATCCCCCGCCTCTCTACCTCGTTTTCCCCTGTATCTTGAGGGAATAAAAATAAGAGTGGCCCTTGAGACCACTCTTATCAATCGTTCATTATATGATTTTCTATTTCAATTTGCGGATGGATGCTTTTTAACAAAGAAACAAATTTCCGCTTATCTTTCGGTGAGACAAGGGCTGTTTCAAATTGAGAACCATAAAGTATTTCAAGTCTATCAAAAGACAGTGCCGGAGCTGCTAGTGGATTTTTTGTTTTTGAAATTTTTCTTATCTCTTTAATTGAAATTCTTTTTTTCATCGGTCCATACCGAATGATGATTTGTGCGTCTTCTACTCTGTAACCTGTTGTAAACCAGCTCCAAATAAGAAGAATTGCAAAAGGAATGGTGAAAAATAGAAGAAAATAATCCCTGCCTGCCAGAAAAGGCGCAAAACAAGCAGCGACTACCGCTAAATAAATCGGATATAACCATGCATCTTTTTTGGATGGAAAGTACATATAAAGCCACCTCCATACCCATTATATACCAATTTATACTAGAAAACTTTCGAGACTATATACATCCATTTTGATTTTTCAACACATAAATCGAGACAGCTACCACTGCATAGATAATTACTATACACCACTGTGCAACTTACCAAGCCTCGGTAAACTCTGAAAGGGTTATACTTTTCTGGTCGAATCCAGAACCTCTAAATAGTGCTGATTGTACATAATGCCTAGGATGTTTCCAAAGGGATCGACTACGGAAGCAGTGATGAACCCCTCGCCGCGCTCTGTGGGTGCCTCGTACTCTTTCGCTCCCATAGACAGCAGCCTTTTGAAGGTTGCTGTTACATCGTCGACGTGCCAGTACACTAGAGCACCGGCTGGGCCGTTCACTGAACCATCGGGCGCGTAGCGGCTATCGATCAGGCCCAGCTCGTGCTGGTAGTCACCAAGGCGAAACTCGGCATATCCTGGACGTTCGAAGTATGGTTCGATGCCCAATAGCTCGGCGTACCACTTCTTTGCCGCCGCTAAATCATCCGTCCAAAAACTGACTGTGGTAAGTCCTCGTAATGTCTGTGCGTCGCTCATAATTGATTTCCTCCTTAGTGTTGAATAGTACGTCCCGATGCTAAACTAAATAACATCTTTTTGAATTAACTTCGATTTACTTACGAATAATCCTTTCTCTTATTCAAAAAAATGGCCCTTTAACGGAATCACATGACTAACGATTTTATTTGTACTCAACAAAAAGGAGATTCCCACTCGTTTTCTCTCTTTGAGTCCACTCGGCATGGGGCTAAAAAAGGCTCTGACCGCTTCTATCCATCGGTGGATCTCTTCCAACTAAAAAGAAAGGGGTTTATTTCGGTTTTTCAAATTGTATTTATATTAAAAAAGCTGCTAGGGTTTCTCCTAGCAGCTTACTAACTATCTATAACTACACTACAGCTCTTGCGTAACTGCTGCACTGTGTAATGGTTCCTTCTGCACACGTTTTTGCTGCTGCAACAAGAAAATAAATACACCGAACAATACGAGAATACTTCCGATAATTTGCATCATATTTAACTTCTCACCAAGTAAGAAAAACGCAAGTACCGATGCTCCAACAGGCTCTCCTAAAATACTCATTGAAATCGTTGTGGCATTCACATAATTTAATAGCCAGTTATTAATCATATGTGAAGCGGTTGGTACAATCGCAAGCAAACTGAAAATCCACCAGTCCCACGTAGAATATCCTGTAAACGGCACACTCATGATTACGTTATAAATAGCGATAAATATTCCCGCAAATGCAAACACGGTAAAGCTATAAATCCAGTGTGAAACTTTTTTTACCGTTGTTTGCCCAATGAATAAATAACCAACAACTGCAATTACACTTAAAAAGGATAAAATATCCCCGAATATCGCTTCTCTGCTTAACCCTAAATCTCCCCATCCAATGCACATTACACCAAGGATAGCAATCCCCATTGTGGCAATGGCTGAATACGTGGTTCTTTCTTTAAACAGAAAAAAACCTCCAGCTAATGATACGATTGGCTGAAGCGCTAAAATGATAGTCGAACTAGCAACAGTTGTAAACTTTAAAGATGCAAACCATAAAAGGAAATGCAGTGCTAAAAAGAATCCTGATCCTATTAAAAAACACCAATCTCGCGTTTGAATTCTGCGAAATTCTTCGCGTTTTTGCCAAACAATCGGAAGCATAAAGATAACAATAATCCATAACCGATACATGCTTAAAATTGAAAATGGTGCTGAGGACATCTTAACGAAAACAGCTGCAAATGAAATAGCTATAATGGAAATTGCTAATGGTAGTGCAATTGATTTTTCTTGTTTCAAAGTTGTTTTACCCCTCTCTCTTTAAAAATCCCCACTTCATTATATATAAACCCAATTTAATCTTTCAACATATAAATCATTGCTACGAAAAACAGAAGGTGACCTGCACTTACTTTCTCTCTTTATTTTCCCTTCGCATGGGGCAGGAAAAGGATTTGACCGCTTCTATCCATGGCGGATTCTCTCTTCCACCTAAAGATTAGGTTTTATATCGATTTTTCTTTTATCATATAAATACTAATTTTTTAGATTCTTCTTACCATTATGGTAAAATAGAAAATGAGAAGCACAGTAGTAGATGCATCCTTACATCTTCACTACCTGCGCTACCCTCACAGGGCAACTACAGCATATTTTTATTTAGGGGGATCATATATGAATCAAGCAACAGGGAGAATAGAAGAACTTTCATTTTATAGTACATCACTTCAAGAAGAGATTACACTTCTCGTCTATTTACCAGCTAATTACACGCCGCTGCACAAACACACCGTTGTAATTGCACAGGACGGGAGAGATTATTTTCAGCTTGGTAAAGCGCACCGCGTAATTGAACGTCTTCGTGAAAATGAAGAAATTGACCGAACAATTATTGTCGGTATTCCATATAAAAATGTTCACGATCGTAAAGAAAAATACTTTCCAAACGATGTAAAAAACAGCGCATATATTCGTTTCCTTGCCCACGAACTCGTTCCGTATATCGATGAAAATTATCCAACATACCAAATGGGCAAGGGTCGTGTATTAATCGGGGATTCTCTAGGCGGTACAGTGTCCTTTATGACAGCACTTATGTATCCGCATACATTTGGAAAAGTTGTTATGCAATCACCATTTGTTGATGAAACAGTGCTTAGTCTTGCAAAAGATTTTACAGAACCACACGCATTGGAAATTTATCATGTAATTGGGACGGAAGAAACCGCTGTAAAAAGAACGGATGGACAAGTTTCTGATTTTGTAGAGCCAAATCGCGAGCTGCATGCATTACTTACAGAAAGAAACTTCATCACACATTACGAAGAATTCGAAGGAAATCATACATGGAAATATTGGCAAAATGATTTACCAAAAGCATTTTCTTATATTCTATCAATGAAATAATAGGAAGCAGCGTTCAGAATTATTTGATATAATAGAAAAAGAGATTTATTTTCTCGAAATCTAACTAGACTTACAAAGGGAGGAATATACAGATGAAACTAGGCATTGTGATTTTTCCATCAAAAATGATTCAAGATAAAGCAAACGGATTGCGTAAGCGTTACGATCCGCATTATGCATTGGTTCCACCACATATCACATTAAAAACACCCTTTGAGGCACCAGATGAACAATTAGAAGCGATTGTACAAGAACTACATGCAATTGCAAACAAAACAAATCCGTTTACCCTTCATGTTGGAAAGGTAAGCTCATTTGCACCTGTTAATAATGTTATTTATTTCAAAGTAGAAAAAACACCTGAACTTACATTGTTAAATGAAGAAATGCATAAAGGATTCTTCACACAAGAGCGTGAATATGCATTCGTACCACATTTAACAATTGGACAAAATTTATCAGATGCAGAGCATGCTGATGTATTAGGTCGCTTACGTATGAAAGACTTTTATTACGAGCAACCAATCGACCGCTTCCACCTTCTATATCAATTAGAAAATGAAACATGGACAGTATATGAAACATTCCATATTGGAAAGGAGAACAACTAATTTGCAAGCACAAATCGTACAAACAGACGAACAGCTAAGAGATGCATTCTCTGTACGTAAACAAGTCTTTGTTGAAGAACAACATGTGTCTGCCGAAGAAGAATACGATGAATTTGAAGAAACTTCTAAACACATCGTTATATATGATGAGGATATTCCAGTTGGGGCAGGTCGCTTTCGCATCGTTGATCGCATCGGGAAAATAGAACGGATATGCGTCCTCTCTTCTCATCGTAAAAAAGGAATCGGAAAAATCATTATGGACGCGCTCGAAGCATATGCGAAGGAAGAGTCGCTACCAAAATTGAAACTCCATGCCCAAACACAGGCTGAATCCTTTTATAAGAAACTCGGATATCAAACTGACTCTGATGTGTTTATAGAAGCTGATATACCACATGTTGTTATGATAAAAGAATTATGATTTTCTAAACAGGAGGTAACCCCCTCCTGTTTTTTACATTGCTATTTTCTTTTTCTTCCGCTAAAGTTAAAAGTTGATGCTATAGTTTTGAAGGTGAATATATGACTCAAGAAAAGTTTTCACAAAAATCATTAACACACGCTGACGTTCCGCAAGCAACATATCATATTCCAAAAACCTCTTCCCATTTAATTATGGAAAAGGATGCGGATGCTGCTTATTTCCGTGCTTTGGAACAGCAAGGCGTCCATTTAAATGAAAAACAATTAGAAGCAGTCAGAACGACAGAAGGTCCCGTTCTTACATTAGCTGGAGCTGGGAGCGGGAAAACATCTGTTTTAACAACTCGCGTTGGCTATTTAATTAATGTAAAAAATGTTCATCCACGCAACATTTTACTGCTTACGTTTACACAAAAAGCTGCTGAAGAAATTCGAAGCCGTGTAGCAAACTTACCTGGTATGAACCATGCTGCAAGCCGCTATGTTGTCGCAGGTACATTCCATTCCGTCTTTTTAAAATTACTTCGCAGTCAAGGATACAACCAGCAGATCTTAGCAAATGAAAAACATAAACAAATTATGATAAAAAAAATCTTAAAAGAATTGCGCTTAAAAGACGATTATGACGCTGAAACGATGCTCGCAATGATTTCACTCGAAAAAAACAAATTAAATCGTCCAAAAGATGTCCAAGCAAAAACACCCGTTGAACAAGAATTTCGTGAAGTGTATGAACGTTATGAAGATGTAAAACAAAGATATGGATATATAGACTTTGACGATATCTTACTAGAAACATTCTATATGCTTGAAAATAACGCACCTTTATTAACACAATTACAAAATAGATTCCATTACATTGAAGTCGATGAATTTCAAGATACGTCGTATGCGCAATATGAGATTGTAAAACTGTTAGCTTCGCCGCGAAATAATTTATTTATCGCGGGAGATGACGATCAAGCGATATATGGCTGGCGTGGTGCAAGCCATCAAATTATCTTATCCTTTCCAAAAGAATTTGATGATACAACCATTATTGCGTTAAATACAAATTATCGTTCTAATCCTTTTATCGTGGGGCTTGGAAACGAAGTGATTAAACTCAATCAAGAACGCTTTAAAAAAGAATTATATTCCGTTCATGAAGAAGGTATACAGCCATTTTATGCGCGTCCTGCAACTACTCTTGATGAAGCAAATCAAATCCTGCAACTCATTCAAGATAAAGTAGCGAGTGGCGAACGAGAATACAAAGACTTCTGTTTGCTGTATCGTACACATTCTGTCAGCCGTTCTTTACTTGACCAGCTTACAATTCATAAAGTTCCGTTTATTAAACACGGTGCAAGCCAATCGTTCTATGAGCATTCTTTAATTAAGCCCGTACTCGATCAGCTACGTCTCGCATATGAACCGTTTCAAATCGAATCGCTCTCAAGCATATTGCCGACGATGTATATCGGCCGTGATGAATGCATCTCATTTATTGAACGTGAACAATGGAAATACGGCGAAGGAAGATTCCCTTCCCTCCTGCATTTTCTATTGCTGAACCCGAGTTTAAAACCATTCCAAGTCAAAAAAATAAACGAACGAATTGACTTCATTAAATTCATTAAAGAATTAGAACCAAAGAAAGCACTAAAAGAAATTATTAAAGGTAAAGGTAAATACTTAGAGTACTTACAAAGTAATGACCGTTCTTCCTTTACGATGCATAAAGACATCCAAGAAGAAATGCTTGAAGAACTTATGGAATCAGCAACTCGTTTTACTGATATTCCTGCTTACTTAGAATTTATTAGTGCAGCTATTCAAAGCCAAAAAGAAATGGAAGCATTAAAAACAATGCAACAAAAAGATGCCGTATCTCTTATGTCCATTCACAATGCAAAAGGACTGGAATTCCCGTGTGTCTTTTTACTCGGAGCAAGCGATGGCATACTGCCTCATTCGTCTTCTTTAAAAGATGCAAATGACCGCGTAACTGACACATCTGAAGCGTTAGAAGAAGAGAGACGGCTTATGTACGTCGCCATCACGCGTGCAAAAGAAGAACTTTATATTTCCTCCCCACAATTTTTTAGAGGAAAAAAATTAGATGTATCGAGATTTTTATATATTGCCCGGAAAGACTTACCAAAAAATCCAACACCTTAACATGTGGTGCTGGATTTTTTCATATCTTTCTCAAGTAATATCTGCTTATTGTCCAACACAATTTATAAAAATCTCCTAGACCTCACCTTTGTCTCCCGTAATATCAACTCTTCTCGACTCATATTCTAATAGTAAAAACTTGAGGATAGGGAAGTGAACAATATGACCTGTAATTCTAGCGACGAGCATGATACATACTTTGATGAAAGTTGTGTATGTAATATCGTCAAATTCATATATGAATTACAAGAATGTGCATCCACTGCTTATTTATCACAATATAATGCTCCATTCCTCCGTCCGCAATATACAGCAAAAGCAGCAAACACACGTCCATTTATTTTATTCACAAAATCAGGAGACCCATTTGAAGCATATGTTCCTTCTGCAAATAAAAATTGCCACTCTCCTATTTTCCGTGTAGAAAGTGTAGATGAAAATTGCTGCGCTGTACTTCGGGCATTAATCGTTATTATAGGTAAAGAACCTGACAAGAGCCCAAATCCCGTCTGTACTTACTTAACGATCCCGCATGCTAAATTACGTGCAACCTCTTCTTGTGTCACGGTTGATTTGCATTACTTTTGTGGTATTCAATGTTTACGTGATGCATTTGTTACAAACTGCTGAATATATAACAGCATAGTATAACCTTTTAACATATAATTTTTCTTGTCCATTAACTTCCCGATTCTTCACCATAGTATCTCAATATGTCCGCAAAATTAACCCTTCGCTATATGCCCTGCTTTAAAGGTATATAACTCTCCGATGCAATATAGCTTCATTGTCTTATTACAAAAATTCCTTTTCATATATTTTCATACAAAACAAAAACACTCACGATAACATGAGTGTTTTTTCAACCTTGATTTTGTTGATTAGAAATGTTCTTTTTCTTACCACAATTACAACCCTTTTTCTTTACGAAGCCTTGTTGCTGTAATTGCTGCGCTTGCTGTTGTTGCTGCGCTTGTTCTTCCTGTAACTGTTGTTGCATTTGCTGCCACTGTTGCATATCATATGGATTTGGTTGCAGGTTATCTTCCATAACAAACATCTCCTCTGCTGTGCAATTCTATCTATTCACTATATGAACAGCCTTTCCTTTCTGTTCACCTATTTTTATGTTATTAAAGTCCGCTTTTCCAACCAATCATCAGTTAAAAATCTCTATTCTTCAACAAATCTCCCAATTATCGTTTCAATAATAGCTGCTGCCCCTGCGAGTGCCAACAACGCTAATACAGGTTCTGCAACTTTAGGAATCCAATGATAAAAGAGAAGTAAAAATGCACTAATCCATACACCTGTACACCAATAACAACTTAACAATTCACCAATCCATTTTTGAATTCCAGTCCCCTTCACTTTCATATATGTAGAGATGGTTCCATCGTGTTCTTGAATTTGTACTTCTTCAATAAAAGGAGAGCGTATAAAGCTGGTAATTTTATCGTATACAATGAGACGCGTAAACCGAAACACAGCTAACGAAAAAATAAAGAATAAAAACCAACTATTGAAGAACATTCTTCTCATCTCCTTATTTCCATTTACCGAAACATAAAGCATATCGCAAGCGGAAGATTTTACTCTCCTTTAAATGAGGACAAATAAAGGCTTATCCTTGAAAAAAAAACATCCTATGAACCGTAACCGATTTGCTCCTATTTCAATACTCTAATAGTGTAAATGAAAACTAAATATAAGGAGTGAAATTCATGAGTTGTAAAGATGAAAGACATGATCATCACCACCACCGCTCAAACTGCGTATGTGACGTGGTAAAATTTATCGATGAATTACAAGATTGTGCTTCTTCCGCTTGCCCGACAGGCTGTGACGCTCCATTTTTAGGAGCAAATCAAGGTGCTAAATTCGCAAACACTCGCCCTTTTTTGTTATATACTACAGAAGGGGAACTTTTTTCTTCAGTATTCTTCCTAGAAAATGATCCTACAACACCAAATGATGATATCTGTGCACGTTCTCCTATTTTCCGCGTAGAGAGTGTAGATGATTGCTGTGCCGTATTACGGATATTAGTTCCACCTACACTTACACGAGAAACGTCCCAAACACCTGAGGATATTGTTTGTGCGTTTTTAAAACAAACAATACCACAATTAATCTCTACAAATTTATCCATCACAGTTGATTTAAATTGTTTCTGTGCTATTCAATGTTTACGTGATGTAAATGTTCCAGGCGTATAATCGCTTGATTAGAACAATTTGTAAAACTAAAAAACTATGAGGTGGTAGGTATTACTACCACCTTTTCTATATCCCCATAATTTGAATCGATACAATCTCTTCAAACTTCACATGAAATGTTTCAAATGTTTGTGGTGAATTAATAGATACATAACCATCTTGGTAATTGGTAATAAATCCTACGTATATATCCTTCTCTGCTATGACACGGCATTTTACATTTGGAATGTAATGCGGTCTATGCATAAAAAAATATATTTTCTCTTCATTGTTCATATCTTTAAACGATTTTCTCGTCAAATCCTTAAAAAAAACTTGAGATTTCCCATCCTTTTTTTCTTCCGCTTCCTCATCTATCACTTCTGTTGATTTTTCAGCTTCTTCTAGTCCCTCTGCCACATTTGTTACTTCTTCCACTTCTGCTACTTCTTCCACTTCTTCCACTTCTTCCACTTCTTCCATTTCTGCTACTTCTTCCACTTCTGCTACTTCTTCCACTTCTGCTACTTCCGCTAACTCAATACTTTCTGCAATATCTGAGCTTACTTGTTGATCTACCTCTTCATCCGATGTAACAGTTTCTTCTTGAATCAACTGTTCTACTTCGTCTTCTTTCACAACATTTTGCACGTTCTCCTTTTGTTCAGAAACGCTGTGATTCAATTTAATAATAAACGTTTGTTGTATACTTAACTTACCTTTCTCCAAATTAGGTTCCGCCGTATAAAGAAGCGGCTGGTTTTTTATCTCCTCAGTTTGCTTTTTAGTCAAGGTTCTCCCTCCTGTCAACAACACTTCTCTTCAAAGTATATTCCCAAAAGTGAAGAACTTGCTTTTAAATTTATAAACAATACGGAATCTACATCATTTTACATAAAGATATTTTAAGCTAAGTTTTGATAAAAAAAAGCGCCCTATTTTTAGAGCTACCCAGTACCATTATTTTCCACCTTTCATACAATATATACAAGTTAGACATTTTAAATTATTTTTATCAAAAAGATTAGGAGGAATTAATTTGAATAGGTTTAATAAACATAACTGCATACCGCTTAATTGTTTATTTCCTTTACCTGAACCCGGACCGACTGGACCGACTGGGCCGGCTGGGACTGGCGCTGGGCCTACTGGGCCGACTGGACCGACTGGGCCGACTGGACCGACTGGACCGACTGGACCGACTGGACCGACTGGACCGACTGGACCGACTGGGCCTACTGGGCCTACTGGTGGTGGTGGTGGTACTATAGTTGCATTTTCATCTGGACTGACGCCAGCTAACATGACTGTTATTGGCCCTGGGTTAATTGGTATTCCGAGTTTCATTGGATTTGGAACTGCTACTCCTGGCGCGGTCGCATTAGGTGCTAATATAAACTTGGCGGGCTTAGCCAATGAAGCATTTACCGTACCTCGTGTTGGAATTCTTGATTCAATATTTGCCAACTACACCGCGACAGGGTTTAATGTGCCTACTACTGCAACCGTTCGAGCACAATTATATATCAATCTCGCTGTCAACAATAACACCAACGTATTTACTCCATTCGGGCCTTTGGTGACATTAGCTCCAGCCATCGTAGGAATTGTAGGTTTCTTAAATGCTGATGGTAATGCAACGGGAATAAATTTACAGGTGAATCCAGGAGATCGTTTGCTAATGGTCTTTTCTTTATTAGGCGGTACTGGTTCTGTTGCTTCTCTTCTTACAGGCAACGCAAGTGCTGGCATTTCAATTCTTTAATTTAATCATCTCACCAAAAAAATCAAAAGACATCGTTACACCTTTTCGACAAAAGAGGGAGATTCTAATCCAGTAAAGATTGAACTATTGACTTAGCGGGTAGGTATGAAAAAAGAGATGTCTTTTTAGATAGCAAGAATTCGATATTCAATCGGATTCTTGCTTTTTTCTTTATTTTCTCTCTTATCGCTGTCTATGACTATGATCAGAACAATCAAGAGGCTACAAAGATTCCAAGATTCCTAAAGTGCATGTGTAATTCTTGTGAAACAATCAAATTTAGTCACCTCACAAGAAAACAAAGTAATTTAGGACTATTTCGGATTAAGACATGATTTTTTTTAAAGCGCCCCTATTTCGTAGAGAGTACCCAGTACCATTATCTTCTATTATTCATACAATGTATGGATGTTTATATTTTCATTAAATTTCATACAAAAGATTAGGAGGAATTAATTTGGATAGGTTTAATCAACATAATTGCATACCACTTAATTGTTTATTCCCTTTACCTCAACCCGGACCGACCGGACCAGCTGGGCCGACGGGGCCGACTGGACCTGCCGGAACAGGTAATACTGGGCCGACTGGACCAACCGGGCCGACGGGGCCGACCGGACCAACTGGACCGACTGGACAAGGATGTTGTCCATGTAACAACCTGCTCGACAACCCTGGATTTGATGATGCACCGACAGGGGGGGCAGATCCGGTTCCAGGTTGGAATCAGTCACCGACAGGTGCCCTTGTAGTCGGTCAGCCAAACGCTCACAGTGGCATTTTACTTTCACCAACCGGTGGCACGCCACCCACTGAGCCATTACTCCGTATCCAAGCCGTGCAGATTCAACCAGGCGCATTTATTAGCCAGACGGTCCCTGTTAACCCAGGGTGTTGCTATACGCTTTCCTTTGCCGCAGATATAAGGGATGGTGGCATACTCGTAGCCTCTGTATCTTTCCCAGCCCTTGGTCAGGATTGTCCTCCTACTATTGCGGAAATTATTGCAGATGATATCCCACACATTGTACCATCTTCACCTGCACCTCAATCTGGCTTCCAGCATTTCACTCTTGTTATATGTGTGCCTACTGGCATTCCTGTTGTAGACACAGCTTGCGTCACTTTCCAAAACGCTGCTACACCAGCCTCACTAGGAGGATCGGCCTTTGTTGACAATATCGTATTTCAACCTACTGGCGGACCTTGTGATTCATGTACGCAGAATTTCTAATTTTGACGAAGTGGCAGCTCCCTAGTGGAGCTGCCATTTACAGGCTGTGGAGAAAGTCTTCCCCACAGCCTGTTTCGTGTTTGAATACTTTTTCATCTGTCATTATGAAATCTCTATTATATATTCTCTCAGCGCTTCCTCCCATTGCCTCATAGGAGCAAAACCATTCAATTCTAGGCACAGATGCTGTAAAACCGAATAGCGTGGTCTTTCTGCTTTCACTCCATATTCTTCTGTTTTTACAGGGATGACTTTAACATCCGCTCCCATTTCCTGAAAAATACGAGTAGCAAACTCAAACCAAGAACATTCCCCCCGATTTGACACGTGGTAGGTTCCATACTGATTCGTTTGTATCATTTCGCCGGTTTTACATACTAGATCTTTTGTATAAGTAGGACACCCAATTTGATCACACACAACGCGTAGCTCCTTTTTTGTCTGAGCCAACGTCTGCATTGTCCGCACAAAATTTGGACCTTCCCTGCCATACAGCCATGATGTTCTCATAATAAAGTACCGACTGTGAAAATTTTTTACTGCTTCTTCCCCCGCTAGCTTGGAAGCACCATATACATTAAGAGGATTTGTTTGATCAAATTCGTGATAATCACGCGCTTGCATTCCATCAAATACATAATCCGTACTAAAATAAACAAGTTTCGCTCCTATTACTTCCGAAGCTACCGCTATGTTCCTTGTCCCCAATGCATTTATAGCATATGCTTCTTTCCAATTTTCTTCAGCAGCATCTACTTTTGTATACGCAGCGCAGTGAAGGACAAGATCTGGTTTTAGGTTTTTCATGATAGGATTAAGTGACGTAGCATCTGTAACATCTAATTCTTTTCTTGTAAAACTATAGAGTGTATCCCCTTTTTCTGTAAAATAAGCAATAAATTCTTTACCAAGCTGACCTCCTGCTCCTGTAACAAGTACTTTCACTTTATCTCACCTACTCTTTAATGGCTTCCACCATTGTTCATTCTTCCTATACCATTCTATTGTATCCTCTAAGCCTTTTGTAAAGGAGTATACCGGTTTCCATCCCAGTTCTCTCTGTAACTTAGACGAATCGATTGCGTACCGCCAGTCATGACCAAGGCGGTCTGGAACGAAGGATATCATATTCTTTGATTTTCCTAGCTTTTCTAAAATCATTTCCACAATCTCTATGTTTCTCTTTTCATTATTACCTCCAACATTGTATATTTCTCCGTCCCTTCCATTATGCAGAACTAAATCAATTGCCGTACAATGATCGAATACATGAAGCCAATCCCGCACGTTTTGTCCCCTCCCATATACAGGAAGTTCCTTATCTTCCATTGCATTTGTAATCATAAGCGGAATGAGTTTCTCTGGATATTGATATGGACCGTAATTGTTAGAGCAGCGTGTAACAATTACAGGAAGTTTGTACGTTTCGAAATAAGAAAGCGCAATTAAATCCGAGCTGGCTTTACTAGCAGAATAAGGGCTATTTGGTGAGACAGGAGTCTCTTCTGTAAAATAACCAGTTTCCCCTAGAGATCCGTACACTTCATCTGTTGAAATGTGAAGGAATCGCTGAATACCAAAAGTTTTAGCAGCTTCCAATAATACAGCTGTTCCTACTATGTTTGTCGTATAAAATTGCATAGGACCCTGTATACTTCTGTCTACGTGCGATTCCGCTGCAAAGTGCACAATACTATCAATTTTGTAATCTTGCATTACAGCTTGAATTTTCTCAGCATCTCTTATATCTCCTTGTATAAAGGTATAATTACTAAGAGGTTCTATATCCTTGATACTAGATAAATTGCCAGCGTATGTTAACAAATCATAATTAATAACATGGCAATCAGGATACTTCTTGAGAAAATAACGGACAAAGTTACTACCGATAAATCCTGCTCCTCCTGTGACTAGTACATTCATGTCAATGTCTCCTTAAATTGAAAGTAATGAGTTGTTTCTGTAAATTTAGGCAACATGCCATCTTTTTCTGATAAAATTGGGTTACTAACGGGCCATGAAATAGCAAATTCTTCATCATCCCATGCTATCCCACTATCACATGACGCGTCGTAAAATTCATCTACTTTATAATGTACAATTGTGTGAGGAACGAGTGTACAAAAACCATGTGCAAATCCCTTTGGTACAAGTAACAGTCGATGATTATCACCCGTTAGCAAAAATGATTGCCATTTCTTATAGGTTGGGGATCCCTTCCTCAAATCCACAATAACATCGAAAATCGCACCTTGTATAACCTGTACGAGCTTTGTTTGAGCTCTTGGTTCTAGCTGAAAATGCAGCCCTCTTATCACACCCGCTTCCTTTGAATACGATGTATTGTCCTGTACAAATTTGTGGTGAATACCGAGATGCCTCAGCACCTTTTCATTATAACTTTCCTTAAAATACCCGCGCGCATCATGAAACACACTCGGCTCAATGAACTTAACATCAGAAAGAGATGCAGGAATCGTCTTCAACTCTTCCCTCCCCCTCCATTAAACTCATCACCAAAATCTACATGTTGCGCTAATGTATTCGCTTTATACAGTGAAGGGTGCGTTCCGGCATCCGTCCACCATCCTTTCAGCGTATCGTAGGTAAGTACTCCTCTTGCCAAATACTCATTATTAATATCTGTTACTTCCAATTCTCCTCGATCAGAGGGTTTTAACTGACTGATCATCGAAAACACACTGTTATCGTACATATAAATTCCGATTACAGCATAGTTGCTCTTTGGAGAAGCCGGTTTTTCTTCAATGCATACAATCTTACCATCTTGAATATGAGGAACCCCAAAACGACGCGGGTCATCTACTTCTTTTAATAAAATTCTGGCTCCTGCCCCTTGCTTTCTGTAATTTTCTACATACGGTTTCAAGCTGTCAGAAAAAACATTATCACCTAAAACGACAATCATCTTCCCATTTCCCACAAACGTTTCGCATAACCCAAGTGCTTCAGCAATTCCTCCCGCTTTCTCTTGTACACGATATGTGAAGGCCACCCCAAAATCAGCTCCACTGCCAAGAAAACTGACTACATCACCCATATGTTCTTTCCCGGTAATGACAATAATATCTGTAATCCCGCATTCCCGAAGCTTATATACCGAGTGATAAATCATTGGATAGCGACCGACGGGAAGCAAATGTTTATTTGTGACCTTTGTAATCGGGTACAATCGAGATCCAGTTCCACCGGCAAGGATAATCCCTTTCATTTTATCCCTCCCCCTTCAAACCATTTGTATTTTTGGTTCATACACTACACCCTTCAATTTTCATACATTATCAATTTAACCTTGTAAACTCTCTGCATACCCTATATATGTGCATAATGCTTTTCTATATTCCTCTTTATCTAATTCCTTGCTTTAAAGTTGATTACTTTCTGTTAAGGGACTACTAAACAACAAGAGCTTATACACTCTCCTGTTTACCATCTGAAATATTGACACACTTACACTTAAGCTCTTGCTATCTATGGTTTTATAAAAAAGGCATATACTCTTGTATAAATACCTTTCTATACGCTTCATATGAAAGCGCATCAAAGTCATCCCCGCAATAATGTATACACCATGATTCTAATTGACTTGCTACCCCTACTTTATATCCTTTCTTAATAAACTCTAAACACTGCGAAATATCATAAAAGTGGTAGCCCGTAAACAAGTCTTCCCGCCAAGGTAAATCATATTGTGTAACCATTAACAGACCATCTACCGCTTGCACGGGCACATAAGGTATACGATGCTCGTACTGATCAAACGTAAGAGTGCGAAAAGCTCCTCTTCTCTCCTCAATAACTTTCCCAACCATCTCTTTTCCCTCCCACCATACCCCACTCTCAGGAATCTTTTTACATCCAATCATTCCAAACATACCTAATGAAGAGTCATTTTGAAATAAAGATAATACGTTAAATAAAAAATAGGGGGAAATAATGAATGTATCTTGATGTAGATAAATTTTATACTTGGCATCATGTAGCATTGCTTGATTATATCCTTGTGTCATACTCTTAGAATTACGAACCGCTAAGAATTCTATCGTATACGCTTCTGGAACGTACAAACATTGTATATGCCTCTTACATTTTTCATATAGTTGATCATCATTTATACAAGTAACAAATAAAAATGTATTTTCACTCATTATCCCAATTCACTCTCCTTAAATTTACTGTTTAAGAGCCAGTTGAAAATATAATTTGCAACTTTAAACAGCTTCATTACTTTTCATCACTGTTTAAAGTTGCATGTAATTTTGAAAGTAAACAGAGTGTAACAGCTACATTATTATTTAGAAACAGTATTTTTTATTCTCCTCAACCACTTCAACACCTTGATTACTGTGAAATTAGATTTGACTATTGTTCTAGCCATCATTTAGCTTCATTTGATAAACAATTATTTAATTTCGTCTTTTATATAAAGAAAAATACTCGCTACACACTGCTTTTTACGCTCTAACTTATCCTACGTCAGAATAACCATATGGATCTCCAAATGCCTTTAAACAACTCCTATCTTTTATTTTCCTTACACATTATATTTACTACCTACATATATATGTCTTTCGTACAAGCGATCTAGTTGAAAGCGTAAAATAAAGAAAGTTTTTTCATCACCATGGTATGTAAAAAAATAACTATCTACTAAGTTTTAGAATACCTATCATAGGAAAAGGGCTTTCTCATCAGATATAAGAAAGCCCCAGTAATTAAATATATTCTACTTTACATTTCATAATTTCGCTGTAATATTTCTTTGTTTTCTAAGACAGTTTTAAAAATTTCACTATGTCCCTTTGGAAATAGAACTCCTAATCCAAATGAATGTCTAAATTCAATAGAAGGATATTGAGTTTTTAAAGTATTCCACAATTTATAAACCCCAAATTCCCTATCCATCACAGCAATATCATGAAATAAAACAATACCCTTATCCGCTACTTTAGGTAACCACGTTTGAAAATCATGTGAAACTGCTTCATAAGAATGACACCCATCAATATGAAGAATATCAACTGTTTCATTTTGAAACATTTCTAAAGCCTCATCAAATGTATTCTGAACTAAGGTCGCTATATTAGGATAGAATTTATTGACTACTCCTTTAACTGTTTGATAAACATCTTCTCCATAAGAACCGCAATGTTGATCACCTTTCCAAGTGTCAACTGCAAAACATTTAGTTGATAAATTTCCGTCTTTCACAGCTTGACAGAAGCTATAAAACGAAGCTCCATAGTGTGTACCTAATTCAACAATTTTTTTAGGCTTCATAAATCTTACTAAATCATATCCAAAATTCAGATGTCCAGCCCATGCTGACATGCTTATCACAGTAGGATTATAATTATTTATTTCACTTAAAACATTATTATTTTTTTTCCATTCATGATGTATTAAGTCCGGATAATTTTTAAGAAATATTTGTCTTTCTTTTTCAAATCCCTCATAACTGATAATACCGCAATCATGTATGCACCACGGTGTATCTTGCTTAGGAACTCCTATATCATAACCATGATTAATAAATTCAAAACATTGAGAGACATCATAGAAATGCCACCCTTGAAATAAATCTTCTCTCCAAGAAAGATCATATTGTGTAGCCATAATTAATCCATCAATGACTTTTACCTTTTCATATTCATTTTCTACATTATACCTTCCTGTTAAAGATAATTGCCCTTTCCCTGATGGAGTATGATACACCACTCCATAAGGTTGACTGCTTTCCCACCATACTCCTTTTGGTACTGTTTTTGAACCAATTACTCCTATCATTCCTAACTTAGCATTTCGATCAAACAGTTCAATTATGTTGGATATGAATTTTTTATTAATAATGGAAACATCTTGATGTATATAGACTTTATATTTAGCATCGCTTTTTTTCATTCCTTGATTATAGCCGGACGTCATACTTTGAGCTCCTTCGATGGTCACAATTTCTATTTCATAACCCTCAGGTATTTCTAATTGTTTGATATGTTTTAAAGCTATACTGTATTCAATAGAATCGTTAACACAAGATATGAAACATATTTTCTTATCATTCATTTAATCATCACCTTAACAAATTAAATTTATTTTATCCTCTGGACAATTAAACATGAAATTCATAAATCCATACATTGAGTAATGAAATACAAAATAGATTATAAAATACTCACCGACTTTAACCCTACAACCTATATACTAGCTGTATTTCGAGTTCCAGCTTCTCTCTTGCTAAAACCCTAACCTCAGTTTATATAACACCTCCCTTTTTTGTTAATGAAAAAGGGAGGATTAGGAAACTTAACGATAACAACAATCATTTTATTTATACATGCTTCTTTTGTATCAAAAGAGGTATGATTATAAAAGATTGTTAATTATACTCTCCTAATCTATTTCTAAAAAATATAGTTTTCACGGATATGATACAACATATTTTATTTTTAATATACCTTTCATCTTACCTTGTATAAAAACCCATTAGGGTGAAAAGTTACAAAGAACTTATGTTTACTCCCATCTATAACAAACTGATTATTTTCCTTTAAAAATTCTGTTAGTGCTTCCATTGGCCCTGGTCCCCAATTTGGTAATACAGGATGACCATTTATGTTCGTATCTTCTACAACTAAATAGCTTCCTGTAGTAACTACCTCACTATATAATTTTAATTCATTCAGTACATGAGTTTTGCTGTGATCGGAGTCCAAAATTACCATAACCACATCTTCCGGATTAATCATGCTTTGTACTTTTCCCATAGCTTCAGAGGATGTTGAAGATGCTCGTAAATACGTTAATCGTGGGTGAGTAGGAAGGTTTGACTGAGGTGCTATATCAATAGAAAGAACTTGCCCTTTTTGGATTAAATCCAGCATCGATGAAAAAAACAGCGCGCTGCCTCCATCATATGTCCCACATTCAATAATAAGATCAGGCTTAATTTGATAAATTATTTCCTGATATAAAAATAAATCTAAAGGACATTTGTGAATTGGAACACCTAACCATTTGGTGCTTTTTGACCATACTAAGCTATCATAGTAATATTTATGGAACTCTTGAATAAAATCCTTCATATAAAACACCCCCTTTTAAATTTCCATTTATTTCATAAAATTACGTGACACCAAACATAATATGTTTAAAAAGAAAAATTATGAATTCATTCATTCCAGAAAGCAAAGTAACTAAGTTCAGAAAGATGCTATATAATAACACATAAGGTATAGTTCCATGCAACTTATGAAGATCTTGGCGCTGTAAAAAAATACAGATGTTCTTCGTTGTAAAGTATGCTACCTTTTCATT
Organism: Bacillus cereus group sp. N21; assembly: GCF_016483395.1. Taxonomy (NCBI): domain Bacteria; kingdom Bacillati; phylum Bacillota; class Bacilli; order Caryophanales; family Bacillaceae; genus Bacillus; species Bacillus cereus group sp. N21. The sequence goes on along the minus strand of NZ_JAEHBX010000018.1, from coordinate 34,033 downwards.
TCTGGGTAATTGTACCTAACATCATTTCCTCTAGGGCATTATCTTTTCTTCTAACACCCATATTCTTCATAACGTAATACAAACGGCCTATAAACATTAGAAATTATGGGTCATCTTGTTCCTTATAAAGACCTCATATTGTAATTGTCGAACTGGTGCCGTTTAAACAAGGCACGTTGGACAAAGTGACTCGCATTGTACCCGATACAGTGTAAACGAATATGATAGTCAATGACGGACATGGATTCCCAAAACTCACCAATCAACACCATAGATTAATAGATGTTTCCCACGCCCTTTCGTATGTTATTAATCGTATTTACATTAAATATGATAAAATTTAGTATACGCTTCTATGATAATTTTCAATTTTATTCTTTATGGAAAAAAGAAATCGTCTCCCTTAATCCTTGAAGCAATGAACATTTCGGTTGCCAATTCAAATATTTTTTAGCTTTATCATTTGATAAATAACTATGAATAATGTCCCCCGGTCTTTCCTCTTTGTATATTCTTTTATCTTCTATTTTCATTAAATTGCAAATTGTATCTAGCAGTTCATTAACTGAAATTTGTTGATTCGAACTAATATTACATATTTGATTGTCAGCATTTCTAAATGCCAAGAAGTTAGCATGTGCTACATCTTTAACAAAGATAAAATCTCGTGTCTGATTTCCGTCACCATATACAATTGGACTATCATTCTTAAATAAACGATCCATAAAAATGGAAATGACACCAGCTTCTCCATCTGTATTCTGCCTTGCACCATAAACATTGGAGTATCTGAGAATTGTATATTTTAAACCATAAAGCTTTGCAAATAATTGAATATATGCTTCACTGGTCAATTTTGATAAACCGTAAAATGATACAGGATTAAGATCATGGTTCTCATCAATAGGTAAGTATTGGGGATTACCGTATACAGCAGCAGTTGATGCGTAAATAATTTTTTTTACATTGTACTTTATACAAGCTTGAAGAATATTAACAGTAGCCATGACATTTTCACTGCAATCGTAAAATGGCTGTTTTACAGATTCCTGTACAGATACTTGTGCTGCTTGATGTATTACAAAATCAGGTTTTTCAACCATGAAAATTTTATCGATATTTGGATCCCTTATATCAAAATGATAGAAAGCAACTTTTGATGGAATATTATACTTATGCCCAGTAACTAAATTATCAACAACCACTGTATCTATATTGTTTTCCAATAAGAATTCAACAATATGTGAACCAATAAAGCCAGCTCCACCTGTGACTAAAGCTTTCAAATATTTGTCCTCCCTAAAAATTATATTCCCTCAAATATAAGACAACTAAAAACGTTTGATGTTCCGATTAATAGAATAATCATTTCCATAACATCAATGTTGTTACAATTTATGTTACCTATATACATTTTGATACAGTAAGCCTTATAACTCTTTAACGTCAGCTTAAAGAGAATCACAAAATTAAAGCCTACTGCATATGATAAATCTAGCGCATGCCTAATATGGTTTCCGCACATAAAGTAAAACAAAATACTTATATGCTTTACTATTGTAATTTATTACGTATATGAAGTTGCACATACCCAATAGCGCCACCATTAGATTGCAAGGCGAATGATTAAAATGAGGAGAATTTGTAAAACTGAGAGTTACTAGCAATACTTTAGAGAACTTATAACTCTTTATTAGCATTTGTTCAAAGTATATAAAATCAGATGTTGTTGAACGAATAAAACCTTTTGAACAAAATAGGGGGGGAAAATAGTGGCTAAAAACAAATCAAAAACAACAAAACACATAAAATCGCAAAAGAAAATATGTCTTTGTATGATTGTAAAAAATGAATCAAAAATTATAGAAAGATGTTTAAATCCGACTAAATCTATCATTGATTTTGTTTCTATTTGTGATACGGGTTCGACTGATGGAACACCTGAAATTATTGAAAACTGGTGCAGAGAAAATAACATACCTGGTACTGTGCACCATGAACCTTTTAAAAATTTTGGATATAATCGAAGCTTAGCTGTATCTTTGGCGCAAAAAACTTATCCAGAGGCAGATTATTTGCTGTTACTCGATGCTGATATGGTCTTAGAAGTTAAGCCACATTTTGATAAATGTAAGTTAGATAAGGACCATTATTTGACTATGCAATATGATCCTCAAATAAAATATTGGCTTTCTCGTCTACTTAAGGCATCTTTGCCATGGCGATCCGTTGGAGTTACACATGAATATTGGGATATAGATCGTTCTAAATTAAAGGCTGTTCAAGTTACTTACTTTGATACAGTTGAAAAACTTGATAGTCTAATTATCAATGACCAAGGAGACGGTGGGAGTAAGAGTGATAAATTTGAACGAGATAAACGGTTGCTATTAGAAGGAATTCATGATGAAGCAACCCCGCCCGATTTAAAAATCAGATACATGTTTTACTTAGCACAAACATTATCCATTCTCAATGAATTAGATGAAGCAATCAAATGGTATAAAAAAAGAGTTGAAGCGGGCGGATGGGCGGAAGAAGTATTTTATGCCCTCTTACGAATAGGTCTCTGTTATGAACGTTTGGCAAATACGGCTTCTTTCCAACGTGAACAATTAATTACAGAGTCAGAAAAAAACAAATCAAAAGTTGATCAATCTACAATAGATACCTTCATCCATCAGGAAGAACAATTTTTTGCTCTTGCTACTACTTATCTTCAGAATGCTTGGGAGTACAGACCCTGTAGAGCGGAACCTTTGTCCCACCTTGCAAGAATGTATCGACTGAAAGCTAAAAATAATTTAAGCTTGATGTATGCATTACAAGGAAAAGAAATTCCATTCCCAAAAGAAGATATTCTTTTTGTAGATTACCACGTCTACGACTACCTTTTTGATCATGAAATTTCCATATGTGCGTATTATATCGAAAATAAACGTAATTTAGGTCGCGCTGCTCAGAAACGTCTCCAATCTAAAATCAAACAATTACCACCACATATAGCGGAGGTTGTTGAAAATAACTCGAAATTTTATTAGTTCATATAAGAAATAAAAAACACCTTTTATACCCCATTTCATTGGGTGTAGAAGGTGTTTTTTCATCATTTTATATTTTATATTTAATTACCTAAAATATGATACCCAAAATCCCCATGAATGTTCTCACCAGTAACACGACTTGCTAAGTTACTAAATAAGAATAAAGCTGGATTACCAACTTCCTCTTGTGTTACGTTACGGCGAAATGGTGCGCGCTCTTCGATTTGTTTTAAGATGCTGTTGAAATCACCAATCCTTTTTACTGATAACGTACGGATTTCTCTTACTGCCACAGGGGACACACGAATATTATGTATGCTATCCTAAGTCGTTCGCTAAATACCTTTTACTTGTGTCTAGCGAGTCTTGAATCACCCAAATATTGTTTAATGACATGTAATGTTTCTTTATTAGACTTGTCATCCATCATACAAAGTTCCCATTCATTTAAAGATTGAATACGTACACTTTCCATTGCTTTACCTACTAATACAGACTTGTTTAACAAGTAAAAATGATTACAACCTTTGAATTCAAAACCAATCCTGTATATAGTAAGTTGATTCATATAGAATTCATCAATATATATAATCTCTCAATTGGACTTTTACTCTTTAGTAGTGTATGAAGCTTTCCCGAAAACATATAGCCACTAGCAGGGCATGTTAAAGACATACTCCCTCGCTTTTTAATTATCTGCATTAGGTAATATAAACTACAAGCATAAATTTGAATTGGTATAAGAGGGTGTATTCACTAGGATGTTCTCTGCACAAAAATATACCTATAAACATATAGTATAAGTGTTATTAAATATTAACTTAATGAATAAGAAGGAGGGAACATTTTCCCATGGCATGTAACAGTAGTATCTGCCACCTGCTGTTGTTCTCCGGCATATTGCCAGGAACTATTATAACAGTTGTAGGTAAGTCCGGTTTTGTTTATGGACCAGCCAAGTTTATAAGCCTTAATATAGGAAATTGCATAGTTACATTGGAAGAGCAAGATTTACCATCTCCAGGTTTTACGAATACTATTCTAATTAGCTGTGACGATATTGAGAGCATCATAACAACAGGTGATTAGAAAATGACCACTACAATTGTTGATGTATAGTGAAGCTATTGTATATCTCTTCCGATTAACTCGGTATTTACAATTATTTAGATCAGAGTATGAAAGCTGAGCTAAGCAATAATGGCTATGAATGGACTTACTTTCATCCATCGGAGCCGATAGAAAAGCTACAATCTATTGTTGCCACGTTTTAACCACAGCTAGCCCTTATAATATTAGGAGACCGTGTTAGGTTCCAGTAGCTTTTTTAAACTTTTTGCTGTTTATATAAATAACGCCCTTCATATAAAACGCCTTCTTATTTAAGAATCGTGCCCGATTGCGGAATTCATAAATCTTACAGCAATATAGCTTTTCAATAAAATGTAACCAAAAACACCTTCCCCTATTTACATTGCATAAAAAAAATCCATTTTGAAAAAATTGATCAAAATGGATTTTTTTATATAAATCTTTATATGGATTTTATAGAAATAACACTGTGTTACCTACTTTTTCATATTACTTCATGACAAGTTCTTGCATTTTCTTCACTTTATTTTAAAATCCCGTTCCCTCTTTTATTGATAACCACTGAATTTCCTATAATACTCAAATGAACATTATACTGCTCCCAGTCATACCTTTTCATGCGCTATGCTAGTGAATATATCCTTAAAAATAAACGTTTTAATTTATGAAAGTACTATTTTCACGAAACTCTATCTATTTGCATATAATAGTATATATGTTATCAAATATTAACAAAGGAGGAAGATTTATTTATGTTTCTATGGATATGTAAAAGTAGCATCTGCCGTCAATTCTCCAACATACCACTTGGAACGATTATAACAGTTGTAGGTAAATCAGGTTTTGTTTATGGACCAGCCAAATTAACAAACTTTAATAAAAAAACTGGTATCGTTACATTAGAAGAAGAGGCTCTACCATCTCCAAACGTTACAAATGTTATACAAATTAATTGTAAGCGTGTTGAAAGCATCATAACAGCAAAAGATTAAAAATGATGAATACAATTGGTGATATGTAATGAAGTTATTGTATATTTCTTCTGGTTATCTTGGTATTTATGATTATTTAGATCAAAGTATGAAAACTGCGCTTAGTGATAACGGATATAAATGGACCTGCTTTCATCCATCAGAGCCAATAGAAAATATAAGGTCAATTGTTACCACGTTTCAGCCACAAGTAGTCCTAACAATATTAGGAGACAATCTCTCTATACAAGCTATCCAGTATTTTAAAGAGAATGGTATTCAATTGGCTTGTTGGATGACTGAAGACCCTTATTATTTTGATAAGACTTATCAAATCATTGATAGGTTCGACTATATCTTTACCATCGATACTGGAGCTTTAAAACAGTACCAACTCGTTCATCAGAATGCCCGCTATTTACCGTTAGGTACGAATCATTCCATTTTTAAACCGCGCTCAGTAGAGCATGTATATAAAAGTGACTTGCTTCTTGTAGGATATCCATATCAGACAAGAGTAAACCTTATTCATTTCCTTCTAAAGAATACAAATTATGCCCTAACACTAATTGGAAAAGGATGGCGTAATAGACTACAAAAGGTTTGGAGAAACAACGCAAGGGTTATGATTGAAGATACATGGATGAATCCAGAAAAGGTTTCTTATTTTTATAACGGAGCTAGCATTGTATTAAACCCTCATCGAAGTAACAATTTCTTATATAATCAGAATACGTCCAAGGTTATGAACGAAAGCATTAATAATCGAACGTTTGATATTGCAGCATGTGGAGCTTTTCAATTAATAGAGGAAAAGCCTAATCTTCGTTCTTTCTTTACTGAAGAAGAAATGATATCTTATCAGGATTATGAAGATTGCCTATGTAAAGTGATTACCTATATGAATGATAAAAAAAAGAAGGAGATTATTGCTCAAAAAGCTCAAAAAATAGTTATAGGACAGCATACATTTTGCCAAAGAATAAAAGAAATGGTGAAGATTATTCAATCATAAAAATCATGTTCTACAACGAATATAACTCATCAAAAAAAATAATATCCTAATATCCGTTCATTACACTCTAAACAATCTGTGTTTAAATCAAAACTTATTGGGGACAAATCTTACTTTCCACATTATAAAAAAGAAAAATCATCGGTCATATTATCGATGATTTTTCTTTTTATAAAGCATTTCATTAACCTATCTTTCTCGGGATATATAAACGAAAAGATTTCAAACATATAAAAAATGTACCAAAAAACTTAGATACAACCTTCACATTCTTTTAACTTACAAACTGAATGATAAATCATTGAATAACGTCCAACAGGTAGCACATGTTTATTGGTCACTCTAGTGATAGGATATAATCTCGATCCTGTACCTCCAGCTAAAATAATCCCTTTCATAAAATTGCTCCCTTCTTCTCTAACAATCTAAAACGTACCCCGATGTTTTAAGTAAAAATAGAGTAATATTCATATTTCCAAAGTATCTAAAGGTCATCTCCCGTATCCCTCATCAAAACCCCCATTGTACTAATAAAATTCCTTTGCAGTATTAATACAATTCTTTAGGGCTCATTAAATTAACAATCGTAAATTTCTTTCTAACAACGGTTTCAAAACTAAATGCTATGATTGATTTATTATAAAAAAACACGCTTTAGAAACTTTGATTCTTCATTCTATGAAATAATAAAAACCCTTGTTACCAAGGGTTTTTATCTAACTAAGGAAGTTACGTTAAGCCTCATAGAAAAAAGGACTCAACTGTTATTAGATATTATTTCAAATAAATCAGGAGCTAATGTTCGAACACTCACTTCATTTTTATTCATTTCTATTAAATCCAATTTTTCAAAGAAACTTTTTATTTCTTCCTCTGAAGTCAACGTATGATCCCCTTTTATTGTAGAGAGCGCTCTTACTGAAGATTCCTCAATGGAACTTTCACCCGTGAAACTGATTGTATCTAATAAACGGATAATATTTTGATAAGCATAATTTTCTACATCCATGGACCCATAATAATTTTTTGATAGACTCTTTTTTTCTTCACCTATTTCTCCTTTAGATAAACAGAAGTCGACTAAGTTGAATACTTCACTACTATTCACTGATTTATAGGTAACTGCATTAGGTAAATATTTTTTCTCTTTTTCATAATTAATTGGCATATAAGCAATGACTGGTTTATCAAGTAACAAAGCTTCAATGCCTGTCGTACAACGATTGTGTATCACGAGTTTTGAGGCCAAAATCCACATAACCACATTACCATCATGGGCAACAAACACATTTTTATAATCCGACAATTCTTTTCGATAACTATCTACATTTTCATGAATATGAGGACGAACAACAATATTGAGATTCGGATATTTCTCACTTAATTCTTTAATTAATTGGATAAAATGTTCGTATACCTTCTTTATATAATGTTCGTTAGGATTGAACCCTCTTATAAAGTGATTATATTGCGTAAATCTTGTATTTACTAAAATAAAGTCTCCAAACCGCTGTTCAATCATTTTCACTTCATCATTATATAACCCCCGGAACTTTTTCTTGAGTAAATCGAACCGTGGATGACCAGTTAAATGAAATTTTTCCTTAAATTTAGGAAAAGTATTTGTAACTATTTCTTTATGAGCATCTCCCCAGCAATATACATGCTCAAGTATTTTAACATACGTATCATCTTTTCCAAGACGACTATAATTATTACTATTAAGGAATAATCCTTCTTCTTCATCCAATTCAACAATAGAATAGCCTAGTTTGTATGCACGAGTCATATATTCTTTCCTTGCATCACCATAAGGAGTTCCCTTTGAACAAATGATGCCCTTAGGTAATAACTCCAAGTGAGAGAGAATAGGCGTATGCGTTCCCAGAATAATTCGATAATTTTCTTTAATTGCATAATAGGTTAAGAGTAATTTTGCGTCTAATTCCCTTGTTTTTGATTCGATTGGTAAGTAGAGAAACTTTTGTGACATAACCATCACCCCTTCTTATTTTTTCAATCGAAAATAACCTTGTCTTCAGTATCATTTATTATATTCTTTCTTATAAAAGATAGCACAAAGACAATAATGGCATTTATTACATAAAAAATCCCTATTTTCACTACAAATCTATTAGATATGTGGACCTTATCCTAAAATTCATTTCCTTCCCGCAAATCTCTTAATTTCTTTACTTTTTCGTGGATTTGTTCTCTATTTTTTAATAATTTTTTTAATAAATTTAATATTTCATTACTATTCATGTTGTCAAGAATCCATCCACACTGATATTTTTCTACTCGTTCAGCAGGGGCGCCTAGATTAAATGTAATAATGGGGTACCCCGATAACATTGCTTCACTTGTTGTATAGGAATATGTTTCAGGGCAAATGGACGGATTAATAACCAATGCTATTTCATTTTGAGCTAATATATCAGATAAATTATCCACTTGATATCTTCCTGTGACTTCAAACTTTCCTTCAGCACTTTTGTGAGGATTAAAATGAATATTTGTTATACCAATCACCTTTATATTTATTGGTAAATTTTCTTTAACAATTAAATCCTTTAGCTCATATATAATACTTGATCCTTTCGGATAATCAATGGCTCCCATAAAAGCAATATTTAAAACTTTTTTATTTAAAAACTCCTCCTTAAAGGAGTATGATATTTTTGGATTAATAACATGCTCTCTTACTTCTATCTCAATATCTTTATAATATTTTAGAATAATATCTTTCGTGTTATAACTAGGGGTAATTACCTTTTTCGCACCCATTAAAAAAGAATGAAACGCTTCTCTCCAACCTTCAATATGAATAGCTTCTTTCGGAAATATTTTCGCAATACATCCCTGACAGATATCTACATTTGTTTCAGCATTACAATACTTCTTTTGATGATTTATTAAATTATAACTTGGGCAAACACAATAAAAATCATGAATATAAAAATAATAATCCACAAGTGAGTGTTTTATTAAACGAAACATTTTTTCAAGGGGATACTTAAATAAATGATTAATAAAAATCAAATCAATGTTTAGAGCACTTAATAATTTTTTAAAGTTCATTTCAGTTAGTTTACTTATTTTAAGATTATAATTTATTGGTTCGGAATGATTATGATCAGTTAAAATCACATAATCTGTCCCAGGTGTTAACGTGTATATTCTCTCATCATCTTCTAATGTTTTTATATAGTTAGTTTGATAGATTGAGGCACCGCCACCTAAGCCATGATCGATAAATAATCTGCCCTTTCTATAAGAGTATTTATCGGCAACCATTATACTTTTCATGAATTCTCTTATATTTTTTATTGGATCCAGCCTTATAAAGTCTTGTATGATTTTATTATAATCTGGGTATCGGTTAAGTAGTTTTTTTAAATTACTTGACATTAGCTCTTGTTTACTTCCATCTATTTGATTAAAACTTACACCATGTTTATGATAAACAAACACATTTGGAATCAATATATTTTGATATCCTTTATGACATGCTCCCATACACCAATCATTTTCCTCGCCATACCCCTTGCCAAAAACCTCATCATCAAAGATTCCGATATCATGAATAATATTTCTATTTAATGCCATACAGAAGCCTACACCTGTTGGGATTACTATCCCTTTGTTAATGACATATTTTGAAAAATAAGCATCGACTTCATTTGCAGTCATATTGTAGGGCAATTCATTATCTTGAACAAAATTAGGATAGGAACAAATCGTAGCACTATTTGAGAAAGGAGTAACGGATGAAATTTTATCATTTACTAAAATAGGGTTGATTAAGCGCCGAAAACAATGAGGTGGAATTTCTGTATCGCTATTTAATAAGATGGGGTGATTCGTTGTTAAAAGTAAGCCTTTATTAATACTTTGTACATATCCTAAGTTTTTATCATTGTGTATAACCACTAATTTTTTTAAGCTTTGAGGTAATTTGTTAGATTTCAAGCTTTCCAAAAAACGATATATCCGTTGATCTGTACTAGCATCATTAATCAAAAATAAATTACAACGAATGTCTATATTATTGTATATACTTTCTATACATCTCTTTGTAAATTCGTAGCCATTATATATTGGTATAATCACATCCACTTCAGTATCTTCAAGTAATTCATTATTATATTCAATATAATTTGATTCATTTAATGTTTCTAAACTAAATTGATTAAGAATAGAATCATTTAAAAAAGATGGTTTATCAGCTTCCTCGTTTGTATTCGAAATAGATTGGATATATGTTGGCTTTTCGTAGTTCCAATTTAAAATCAATCCTTGTTCGTCACCATTTAAACATTTATCCATATGGAGCTTAATCTCTTTTTCGTTTTTTGAATAACCCCAAATCCTCAAACTATTCATTTTTCCTTCAAAATATCCGTATGCTCCACATCCTCCAATACTTCCTGAGGCAAAGACATTAGTCTTAGTACTTTTTAATCCTCTTTTTACAAAACTTCCATTCACATATAAATTTGGAGTTTTATTTTCATAAACAATAGCTATATGAGTCCAATCGTCTATTTTTATTTCATATGTGAGTAGAGGAGGTAAATAATTGTGACTGTGTTCATATACCGTTATACCATTCGTTCCAACCGATACTCCGGCACCCGATTCATCTTTTCGTTCAATTACAGGATGCCCTGGACCAATAATATATCTTTGACCAAAAATTCCATGTTTTCCTTGATCCGATTCCTCATTTAATTGAATTTCCTTTTGAGGCTTTATCCAAAATTCATAGGTGAAATCATTTTTAATATTTCTAAACAAGTCCTTGGTCATTACTATTTCTTGCCCTTTAAAATTTAAAAACCCTTGAAACACATTGTTCACCCTCGCTTATATAATTCAAAAAACCAAAAAATAACTATTAAAATTAAAAGATATATATTTTTTTATTAATTAATTGCGCCATTCAACATCTATTTCAAAGTTCTTTGAATTACGTGTTTTTATTACTGAAGATACATTTCTATTATTTAAGTTTTTTAATCAACTAGTTGTACACGATCGATGTTTTTATTAATTACTAATTAGTGGTATAAACTATGCGATCGAACAATAGAAAGCAGATTTAGGCTTTTACTTTTACTATGCTATGTTTTGTTTGTCTTTTTGTATAGTTACATAGTCTAGCTTGAAAAAAGATGGTGCATTATCTCTATATTAAATACATAATCCCTCTCTGAGCCTGAACAGCATATGAACATGTAACACTTTTTGATTAGCAAACCTGAAGATACCTCTTATATCTAAAAACGAAGATTTTGATCTCTAGCCTCTCAATAATATAAAAAACTATTTAACATATTTATCATTTCCTGAACCAAGAAATAAATCACAAAACAGTTAAAAGTAGACTTCAATCTAGGCTTATTCACCATTTCGGGAAAATTATAAGGAAATGTAGAGATGATACCCAAACGTTTTCCCGAAATATTCATAGTAATAGATAGTGAAACTGGATTCAATAAAAAAGGCTGTGAAAAAAATGGATTTAACAGGAAAAACAATTTTAGTTACAGGTGGAACAGGCTCTTTCGGAAAGAGATTTATAAAAAAAGCCCTAGAACTTGGTGTAAACAAGATTATTGTTTTTAGTCGTGATGAATTGAAACAATACGAAATGGCTCAAGAGTATACAGATTCGCGTATTCGTTTTTTTATTGGGGATGTACGTGATAAAGCTCGTTTATACCGTGCTTTTGCTGGGGTGGATATTGTAGTTCATGCAGCTGCTTTGAAGCATGTCGGTGCATGTGAGTACAATCCGTTTGAAGCAATTAAAACAAATATCTATGGCGCTCAGAATGTAATTGAAGCTGCTATGGATTGTGGTGTGAAACGTGTCATTGCTTTGAGCACAGATAAAGCTGCCTCTCCAATTAACTTATACGGTGCAACGAAATTAGCATCAGATAAACTTTTTGTTGCAGCAAATGCTTATGCAGGGAAAAAGGACACCAGATTTGCAGTGGTACGATACGGAAATGTAGTAGGTAGCAGAGGCAGTGTAGTACCATTTTTTAAAAGCATAAAAAAAACCGGAAAAATCCCTATAACGGATGAACGTATGACACGATTTTGGATAACACTTGATCAGGGAGTACAATTTGTTCTTGATAACCTTCAGCGAATGAAGGGCGGGGAAATTTTTGTCCCTAAAATCCCCAGCATGAAAGTAACAGACTTGGCAAAAGTAATTGCACCTAAATGTAAAATTGAGTTTATAGGCATCCGTCCAGGAGAGAAGCTTCATGAGGCTATGATAACTGAAGATGATGCCCGTCATACTTTAGAATTTGAAGATTATTATATCATTCAACCAGAATTTAATTGGTGGGATAAAGCGTATATAAGTGAAGGCAAACCGCTTCCAGCAGGTTTTAGTTATACAAGCGACAAAAATGAACATTGGTTAACAAAAGAAGAGTTAAAACGGTTAATTAGTGAATAAGATAAAAAAACAGTCTAAATAAGTCAAAACAACATATAAGGGAGTATTAAGGATCATGAAGTATTGTTTAGCAATTCATGGAGGAAAACCCGTACGGAATCATTATTTGCCATACGGCAAGCAATCCATTGATGAAGATGATATTCAAGCCGTAATCAACGTTTTAAAAAGTGATTTTATTACAACCGGTCCAACAATAAAACAATTTGAAAATCAAGTGGCAGCATATGTAGGTGCGAAATACGCCGTAGCATTTTCAAGTGGAACAGCCGCCCTACATGGCGCCTGTTTTGCAGCGGGGATATCCAATGATGATGAAGTCATCACGACATCAATGACGTTCGCTGCCAGTTCTAACTGTGTCCTTTATCAAGGTGGAGTTCCGGTATTTACGGATATAAAATCCGACACTTACAATATTGATCCTAATTTAATAAAAGATAAGATTACAAATAAAACAAAGGCAATTATACCTGTACATTTTACTGGACAGCCAGTTGAACTTGAAAAAATTTCAAAAATTGCCCAAGAATATAACCTAACAGTAATCGAAGATGCAGCTCATGCATTAGGCTCTACTTACAAAAAGAAAAAAATTGGTTCAATTAGTGATATGACCATGTTCAGTTTTCACCCCGTCAAACATATTACAACAGGCGAGGGCGGAATCATTACAACAAATAATGAAGACTACTATCAAAAACTTCTTCAGTTTAGAACCCATGGAATCACCCGTAACCCTAATAACCTAACTGAAAATCATGGGCCTTGGTATTATGAAATGCAATTTCTTGGCTATAATTATCGGATGACAGATATTCAAGCTGCTCTTGGATTATCACAACTACAAAAATTAGATTCTTTTATTGCTAAAAGAAAACAATATGTATCAATGTATAATATGGCACTAAAAGATTTACCTGAAGTTATTCTTCCAAAACAATTAGATCATGTTGATTCAAGTTGGCATTTGTATATCATTCAGTTAAATTTACCAATGCTAAAAGTTGATCGAAAAGAAATCTTTCAAGCGTTACAGCAAGAAAATATTGGTGTCAATGTTCACTACATTCCAATTCATTTACAACCCTACTATCAAAAATTAGGTTATCAAAAAGGAATTTGTCCTAATGCTGAAAAATTATATGAAAGTATCATTACTCTACCATTATTTTCAGAAATGAGTGAACAAGACGCTAATGATGTCATTCAAGCAGTTAAAAAGGTAATCAATTTCTATAAAAAATAAGTGAATAAAAAGGTGATGAAATGAAAGTTGCCGCTATTATTCAAGCTCGAATGGGCTCAACTAGACTTCCCGGGAAGATAATGAAGAAAGTTCTTGATAAAACACTATTAGAATATCAAATTGAACGAGTAAAAAGAGCAAAAACAATTAACCAAATTATTGTAGCGACTACTACAAATCAAAATGATAATCCAATCATTGAGCTTTGCGAACAACTTTCTGTTCCTTATTATCGTGGATCAGCAGATGATGTATTATCACGTTATTATGAAGCTGCAACACAATTTTCTGTAGATGTTGTAGTTCGATTAACTTCAGATTGTCCCGTTATTGATCCTGATATTATTGATAAGATAGTTAATTGCTATTTAGAACATCAAAATAAATATGATTATGTATCTAACACATTAATCCGCACTTATCCAAGAGGTTTAGATACAGAGGTTATGCCCTACCGAATTTTAAAACAAACATATGAAGAAGCAAATCAGCCATCCTATCGCGAGCATGTGACTGCATATATATATAACACCCCTAAAACGTTTAAACTGTTCAATGTCCAGAATCACTTAGATGAAAGTAAACACCGCTGGACTGTAGATACGAAAGAAGACTTTATCTTTATAAAAAAAATTATTACCAAACTATATCCAGTTAATCCCCAATTTTCTTTCATTGATATTTTAAATTTATTAAAACAAGAACCAGACCTGTTTTATATTAATAGCCATATAGAACAAAAAAAATTAGGGATATAGTTTACATGAACATACTCATTCGTGTTGACGCTTCTATAGAGATTGGAACAGGGCATGTTATGCGATGTTTAACCTTAGCAGAAGAGTTAAAAAATCAAGGACATCAGATTTCCTTTATATCTAGGGAATTGGACGGTCATATGTGTAACTTTATAAAATCTCAGGGACACACAGTATATATGTTACCCAAAATGAAGTTAGTAAGAAATAATTGTAATACTACACATGCTCAATGGCTTCAAACCAGCTGGGAAGTTGATGCTCAACAAACAATAGAAATGATACGTAAAAGTATTCGCTTTGCTGATTGGCTCATTGTAGATCATTATGCTTTAGATAAAAAGTGGGAAGAAAAGTTAAAGGAGTTCGCCCACTATATAATGGTTATAGATGATTTAGCAGATAGGTTACATATATGTGATCTACTGCTAGATCAAAATTATTATGCAAACATAGATCAAAGATACGAAGAATTAATCCCTATAAATTGTATAAAATTATTAGGCCCCAAATATGCATTGCTAAGATCCGAATTTTTAAAAGCACGAAAAAATGTAAGAAAAAGAACAAATCCCCTTAAAACAATACTCATATTTTTTGGTGGAAGTGATCCCACTAATGAAACTTCCAAAGTAATCAAAGCTCTAGAAGCAATAGAATATACGCAGCTTCTTATTCATGTAGTTATCGGTCGATCAAATCCTCAAAAAGATTTCATCCAAAATTTATGCAAAAAGCATCCAAATATGGTCTTTCATCATAATATTGATTATATGTCTAGATTAATGAATGAAGCGGATTTAGCCATATGTGCTGGAGGTTCAACCACTTGGGAAAGATATTGTTTAGGATTACCCGCACTATTAATCTCAGTAGCGCATAATCAAGTTGAAATATGTAAAACAGTAGGAGATTTAGGGATGGATTTTTACATTGGAAAATCAGAAGAAATTTACGAGAAGGATATTTGTAATGCCCTTGAGATTGTTAGGAGCGGAAACTTTGATTTAGAGGGATCTTCTAGAAAAGCATTGGAGATTGTAGACGCTTTTGGAAAAATACGTGTAGTATCAAAAATTTTACAATATTAAATGTTAAGGAAGATATTATGAACATTCTATTATTAGGATCTAAATGTAATAATTTGTACAGTTTTCTTAAATCATCTGGAAATAGTGTTGTTTTCTATGAAAATAGAATAGACATTCACTCACCTATTCTTATTAATATTGACTTTATCGTCAGCTATGGATACAGATATATGATTCCTCCTTCTATTATTGAGAAATTTAATAACAAAATTATTAATTTGCATATCTCTTATCTTCCTTGGAATAAGGGTGCTGATCCAAATTTATGGAGTTTCCTTGAAGATACACCTAAAGGGGTTACAATTCATTATGTGAATAACGGGTTAGATACGGGAGATATTATCACTCAATCGGAAGTTCCCTACAAAGAAAATGATACATTAAAAACCTCCTACGATAGACTATGCCAAGAAATAGAACGACTTTTCATTGAAAATTGGAAATTCATTTATTCTGGAAAAGTTATGAGGAAACCACAACCTTCTGGCGGTAGTTATCATAGATTAAAAGATAAAAAAATATATTTGCATTTACTTACTAATGGATGGAATACGTCAGTAAAAGATATAATCGGTAAAGCAAAAATGAATGGTTAAAAAGGAGAAGATAAAATGAATGAAATTGAAATTAATGGAAGGAAAATCAGTCGCAACCACCAACCATTTATCATTGCTGAAATGTCCGGAAACCATAACCAGTCATTAGAACGTGCATTGCAAATAGTTGAAGCTGCAGCAAGAGCTGGCGCACATGCTCTAAAAATTCAAACTTACACAGCCTATACTATGACACTTGATATAGATAACAAGGATTTTAAAATAGAAGATACAAACAGCTTATGGAAAGGAAACACACTTTATAAACTATACCAACAAGCTTACACACCATGGGAATGGCACAAACCACTCTTTGATAAATGTACAGAATTAGGTATCATCCCATTCAGCACCCCATTTGATGAAACAGCAGTTGATTTTCTAGAATCTCTCAATGTCCCTTGTTATAAAATTGCTTCTTTTGAAAATATTGATATTCCTTTAATCCGCAAAGCTGCCTCTACCGGAAAACCTCTTATCATCTCAACAGGTATGGCTACAATTTCAGAATTAGATGAGACTGTCACCGCTGCTAGATCAGCGGGCTGTAAAGATCTTATTTTATTGAAATGTACAAGTACTTACCCTGCTTCTCCAGAAAACACTAATATTCATACAATCCCCCATATGAGAGAATTATTTCAATGTGAAGTAGGTTTATCAGATCACACATTAGGGGTGGGAGCTGCAATCGCAAGTGTTGCAATGGGTGCAACTGTAATCGAAAAGCATTTCACTTTATCTAGAGCTGATGGAGGAGTAGACTCGGCGTTTTCAATGGAAGCAGATGAACTAAATTCTCTTGTTATTGAAACAGAAAGGGCATGGAAGTCACTAGGGAAGATTTATTACGGACCGACTGATATGGAAAAAAGCTCATTAAAGTTTCGACGTTCTCTATATGTGGCACAAGATATGAAAGCTGGGGATCTTTTAACAACAGAAAATATAAAAGCTATTCGACCTGGTTATGGTTTAGCACCAAAATACCTCCCTATTTTACTAGGAAAAAAAGTGAAAAAAGATGTTGCTAAGGGGACACCTGTAGGTTGGGATTTGATTTAACGAAAAGCCTCTTAAAAACATAAAGTAAACTTCCTATCTCTGTAAATCAAATTCTCGCATAAATTTCATCGTTCTTTTTTACCTATGAAATATTTCCTGTGGGGGCTATTGTTATTTCCTGTAAAACAGCCCCCTTCACTTAATATGATTAAAAAAAGCATCTAAAAACATCTTTATCAACAATAGCACGATTTAATGCGACTCTTCTACATACACAATTATCATTTTTGAATTCGAGTTACAAAACACGATAATATCTTAATGCATCTTTTGAAAAGATTAGAAAATCCCTTTATTTTGACAGACTACTGATAGATTACCCGCTTTTTCTAAAATCTCACTGCGATTTACTAAGAGCTTTTGTAACAATTGTAAGACACTCCTACCACTCACTTCTTTCAAAATCCATCCCCCGTTATATTTTTTGATTAGCTCCGCTGGCGCTCCCATATCAAATGCAATGACAGGATACCCTGAAAACATAGCCTCATTAGTTGTATAAGAAAATGTCTCTGGACATATCGAAGAAGTTATAACGATAGCTATTTTATGTGTTGCCAAAAGATTAGAAAATTCCCTATTATCGTATGGTCCTGTTACAACAAAATGTCCGCTTGGACTGACAAATCTTCTTTTGTGCCTATCTGTTAACCCAATTACTTTTATACAAAAAGGTAGCTTCCTCCTTTCAATTTCCATTTTAAGTTTATATAAAATGTGTGATCCTTTATTTTTGTATATATTTCCCACGAAGGCAACATTAAGCTGTTTTTCATTTGCAAATTCAGAGGTATATGTATAGTAGATATTAGGAGATAAAGGATGTTCCTGTACATCTATAATAATGTCAGGAAAATGTTTTTTTATAATTTCTTTTGCACTGTTGCTTGGAGCGATTACCTTCTGGGCATTTGATAAAAAAAACTCGAAATTTTTTCTCCAAGCTTGAATATCTGTTTCTCTCCCTCCATCCAAACATGCCTTACATATATTCACATCTGTTTCATTATTGCAGTAAGGGCCATTTCTTTTAATCAAGTTAACTAGAGGACATACACAAAAAAAATCGTGTATAAAATAAATATACTCAATCCCAGAATATTGAATAAGGTTTATAAACTTAAATATAGGGAATTTAATGAGATGATTGATATAAATTAGTTCAATATCCATTGACTTGAGTAACGATCGAAAACTCGTTTCATCATAATTATGAAACTCTAAATCATAGTACAGGGTGTGTTCCTGATTCATATCTTCTATACAAAACATTCCAGCTCTAAACGTCATCTTATAAATTCTATACTTATGCCGATTCTGTTCAATATACATATTTTGATAATGTTCCACTCCTCCACCTATAGGATTCATCACAAATAAAACGCCTTTCTTTTTTGGAGCACCAGCACTCTTCGACACCGCTCTCCCTCCTTGATTTAAATTTTTCATATTATCATTTCAACTCGTTTTCTTCAATAATTTATAAATATATATTTTCGCAAACAAAAATATTCCACCATTTATTTTCACATAAAATAATAAGACAAGATTATGCCTTTCGTTTCAAGTAACCGCTACAATAAGATGAATGATTACTAAAGTTTATTTCCGTCATCTTGAGAAAATCACCTACATCCGGTTCGGTTTACTTAGACATTTTATATTTTTCATACGTATATACAATTATCAAATTTAAGTAATCCTTTTTATTACTTCCTCAACACTTGCTCTCCCATCTGAAGCATAATAGAAAAACGCTATCCTTTTTGCATATTTTTGCAAAAAGGATAGCGTTTTTTCTTTATGTTATATGGATATAAGCTTATCTTAGTTTGATGAACATGTGTGGTGCTTTTCCACCTAAAATATTACATCTAATTTCAACTCTAATTCTTCATTACCCTAAAATATGATACCCAGAATCCACATGAATGTTCTCACCAGTCACACCGCTTGCTAAGTCACTGAATAAGAATAACGCTGTGTTACCAACTTCCTCTTGTGTTACGTTACGACGAAGTGGTGCGCGTTCTTCGATTTGTTTTAAGATGCTGTTAAAGTCGCCAACACCTTTTGCTGATAACGTACGGATTGGTCCTGCTGATACAGAGTTTACGCGAATGTTGTGCTGACCTAAGTCGTTTGCTAAGTATCTTACACTTGCGTCTAGTGATGCTTTTGCAACGCCCATTACATTGTAGTTTGCTACAACGCGCTCTCCGCCAAGGTATGTTAATGTAACGATGCTACCGCCTTCTGTCATTAATGGCTTCGCTGCTCTTGCTACAGCTGTTAATGAGAATGAGCTAATGTTTTGTGCAAGTAAAAAGCCGTCGCGAGATGTATCAACGAACTCACCTTTTAAGTCATCACGATTTGCGAATGCGATGCAGTGTGCTAATCCGTGAACAACTCCAACTTCTTCTTTAATAGACTGGAAGCAACGCGCGATATCTTCATCGTTTGTTACATCACATGGTAACACAAGTGATTTTTGTCCTTCTAATGATTCTGCTAGATCACGTACGTTTTTTTCTAGACGCTCACCTGCATATGTGAAAATTAAGTTTGCTCCTGCCTCGTGTAGTGAACGAGCGATACCCCAAGCGATGCTTCGTTGGTTCGCAACTCCCATTATGATAATGTTTTTTCCTTTTAAGTTGAGAAGATTCATTTATTTATCCCCCTAAATTTATTAAATAACATCAGTTATTAGTACCTGGTAATATATTTATATCATATCACAAATTCAAAATAAGGCAAAACAAAATTATTAGTATGACTGGTTCTTTACTTCTCTTTTGCTCTTTCACTTTCCTGCTACTACGAAAGCTCAATCTTTATTTCCTCTATTTAAAAGTACTTGCTGGATAAATCACGGCTATGAAGAATAAAAGGGAACCGCTCTCACTCCCTTTGTTTTAAACTTGGCACGGGGCGAAAATAGGCCCTGACCGCTTCTATGTATAGCCAGATCCTCTCTCCCATCTAAAAAAGAAAGGTTTTATCTCAGTTTCTCAATTTATATCTATATAATCTAACATCTCACACTCAAAATCCAAACAACATATTTGCAAACCATCCAAAATCCGCTAATATGGTAATAGCGTCTTTTTTTGTATTACGCAAAGAGCAATAGAAAGGACTACGTACGTTGAAAGATAAGAATTCTCAATATCGAATAGATTACATATTAATCCTGATTGTACTCGTAATCGGGGCTGTGAGTTGTTTTGCTATCGCAAGTGCACAACCATCTTTACCACCGGCTTTACAACAGGTAAACTTTGTTGCGAAACAAATTCAATGGTATGTCATTGGGGCCATCGCAATTTTTGCGATTATGGTTATTGATTTTGACCGATATAAACAAATCGCTTGGTACTTGTATGGATTTGCGATGATTTTACTTATTGGACTTGAATTAAAAGTTCCTGGAGCTGTAACAATTAAAGGGGCTACTGCTTGGTACAGTGTTCCAGGCCTTGGTAATTTCCAGCCTTCCGAGATTATGAAGTTATTTTTAATCATTGTCGTTGGCCGCATTATCGTCAATCATAATGAAAAGTATCCGTTTCGGACGCCGCGTGAGGATCTCATTTTACTCGGCAAAATATTTGGCGCAAGTTTACCACCACTACTTTTAATTGCGAAAGAACCAGACTTAGGAAATACAATGGTTATTTCAGCGATGCTCGCCGCGATGATTTTAGTTTCAGGTATACGCTGGCGCTTTATTTTCGGTTTAGCTACACTTGTTATAGCAGCTGGTTCTGCGTTAACGTACACTTACTTTGCGCATACAGCATTCTTTAAAGAACATATTTTAAAAGAATATCAATTAGATCGTTTCTACGGCTGGTTAGCACCTTATGAATATGAAACGCAAGGATATCAGTTAAGGCAAGCTGTTTTAGCAACCGGATCAGGTGAACTGCACGGAAAGGGCTGGGAGAATGGGCAAGTATACTTCCCAGAACCGCATACCGATTTTATTTTCACAAACATTGCTGAGCAATTTGGATTTTTAGGAGCAAGTGTTGTTATTTCACTTTTCTTCCTCCTTATTTATCGAATGATTCATATCGCTTTAGAAAGTAATGATCCATTCGGTAGCTATTTATGTGCAGGAACGATTGGAATGTTTACATTCCAGGTATTCCAAAATATTGGGATGACAATTGGACTACTTCCAATTACGGGGATTACTCTTCCTCTTATGAGTTATGGCGGTAGTTCCTTACTGACATATATGATTGCGATTGGCTTTGTACTGAACGTACGATCGCGAACAAAAACGTTTATGTTTGATTAGACCATATCCAGTGGGTATGGTTTTTTCTATATCCAATTTAGGTATACTAAGAAAAAACTGAGATGGAGGTTATAAAATGCAGTATGATATTATCGGAGATATACACGGCTGTTTAGAAGAGTTTCAAACGTTAACAGAGCAGCTCGGTTATAACTGGGATAGCGGTCTTCCTATCCATCCAGAGAAGAGACAACTTGCTTTTGTCGGAGATATTACTGACCGTGGTCCAGCATCCCTAAAAATGATTGAAATTGTATGGGAGCTTGTAATAAATAAAAAAGAAGCTTATTACGCTCCGGGAAATCATTGTAATAAGTTGTACCGATTTTTCATCGGACGTAACGTAACAATCGCACACGGATTAGAAACAACCGTCGCTGAATATGAAGCCCTTCAAACTCGCGAACAAAAAATAGTACAGAAAAAATTTATCGATCTTTACGAACAGTCACCTCTCTATCATGTGCGTGATAACAAAAAACTCATCGTCTGTCACGCTGGTATTCGCCAAGATTATATCGGAAGAAGTGATAAGAAAGTCCAAACTTTCGTATTATATGGGGACATTACTGGAGAAAAACATCCTGATGGTTCACCTGTCCGCCGTGATTGGGCGAAGCATTATGAAGGAGAAGCTTGGATTGTGTATGGTCACACTCCTGTGGCAGAACCTCGTTTTGTCAATCATACGGTAAATATTGATACAGGAGCTGTTTTTGGCGGGAAACTAACAGGGCTGCGCTATCCAGAGATGGAGACGATTTCAGTTCCTTCTTCGATGCCGTTTGTGCCTGAGAAATTTCGTCCAATTACATAACTAAAATATAAAGCTGCCCTCATGTGAAGGCAGCTTATTTTAATAATTCTTTCATATCTTCTGGCACATCCGCATGAAATTTTATCTGTTTTTCTAAAATAGGATGATAGAAGGTTAAACTCGTACTATGGAGCGCTTGTCGTTTCATCTGCGACTTACTTCCCCCATACAAGTCATCCCCTAATAGCGGATGGCCTAAATATGCCATATGTACACGAATTTGATGTGTTCTTCCTGTTTCTAACTGCAGTGAGACTCTTGTTTTATCAGGAAATCTCTCTATCACCTGAAAATGCGTAACTGCTTTTTGACCGTCTTCACATACCATTCGTTCAATAATGCTATCGCCTTTTCTTCCAATTGGCGCATCAATCGTTCCCGACTCTTCTAGCAATTCTCCATGAACAATGGCTTCATATGCTCGTTTCACTTGTTTTTGCTGATGCTGTTTTGATAAAAGATGGTGAATGAAACGGTTTTTCGCAATCAGCATAAGTCCTGACGTATCACGGTCCAGTCTCGTTACAATATGCACCGTACTTGCAAGATTCTGCCTGTCATAATGATAAAGAAGCGCATTCGCAACACTTCCTGCCGGATGTTCCCTTGACGGAATGGTTGACATGTATGGTTCTTTATTGATTACCAGTACGGATTCATCCTCATACATGACAGTCAACGGAATATTTTCAGCCAGCATTCCTTCACTTCTCTCCTCAACCGGAAAAAACACTTGCAATTCTTCCTCGGCCTGTAATACGTGCCGAACCGTCGCATGCTTACCGTCAACTTCAATTGCCCCACCTTGAAACTTTATATCTGTCAAAGCAGCTTTAGAAATCCCTTTCGTTTTTAGAAATTCCCGAATGAGCATTCCCTTCTCTGCTTCTGTCATACACCATTTTAATGTAAATCTTCTCAAATACATAAACCCTCTCTATTCATCCGCAACAAACGAATCTCGAACACGTTTCCAAAATGGGAATGGGCGAAAACGAACGAATCTCACCTTCTCGTTTGCAACGCGGTATTGAATTGACTTTACGTCTTGATGAACCATCGTTAAATGATCGACCGTAATTTGTAAATTCATTCCTGCCGATGGCTTTAAAACACATGTATGGTGCTTCGGTAAAACAAGCGGTGAACCGACTGTACGGAACACACGGTTATTAATCGAAGCCATTTCCGCAATTTGTATCGCTTCAATCGAAGGATGAATGATTGCTCCGCCTAGCGCTTTATTATAGGCTGTACTTCCAGAAGGAGTAGAAATACAAAGACCGTCCCCGCGGAACGTTTCAAAATATTCTCCGCGAATTTCCACCTCTGTTACTAATGTTCCTTCTGCGCTTTTTACTGTCGCTTCATTCATTGCTAAATACTGCGATTCCTTACTTCCATTCACATAGCGAATAATGACTTCTAAAAGCGGATATTCCACCACTTGAAACGGTGTTTTCGCAATTGCAATCACAAGTTTTTCTACTTCTGTTGGCAACCAATCTGCATAGAACCCTAAATGTCCCGTATGTACACCAACAAAAGCTGTCTCATCTAATCGATTATAGTAACGATGAAACGCGTATAAGAGCGTCCCATCCCCCCCAACAGAAATTACAATATCGGGTTCCGCCTCATCCATTGTAAACCCAAAATCTTGCAAGTAATCTGTCATTGTACTTGCAAGTGCGTTTGATGATTGATCTCCCTTTGACATAATTGCAAATTTCATCGCCTAACACCCTTTAGTTTATGATTCGGATTCTTTCGCTTCTTGTTTGCGCGAAAAAACCTTTTGTGCTTCTTGAATTTCAAGACGAATCGAAGACATTTCTTCATCTAATAAAAATGCTGCTTCTGCCGCACGCTGAAGGCGCACTTTAATATCTTCTGGAAAACGCCCACTATATTTGTAATTTAAAGAATGCTCAATTGTTGCCCAAAAATTCATTGCTAATGTTCGAATTTGAATTTCAACTAATACTTTTTTCTCTCCACAAATCGTTTGAACAGGATAACTAATTACAACGTGATACGAACGATAACCACTTTCTTTCTTTTGCGTCACATAATCTCGTTCTTCCACAATTTCAAAGTCATTTCGTTTTCGAAGATATTCGACAACAGGCTTAATCTCATCAACAAATTGACACATCATCCGAAGACCAGCGATGTCCTGCATTTCTTCTCCGAGTCGGTCAAGCGGTACATTTCTCTTTTCCGCCTTATCAATAATACTTGCAACCGACTTTACCCGACCTGTTACAAACTCGATCGGAGAGTGTTCTGTTAACATTGTAAACTGAGAACGCATTCCTTTTAATTTCACTTTTAGCTCTGCCACCGCTTGGTGGTACGGCGCTAAAAATTCTTCCCAATTACGATTCATTTCAACCACCACCAAAGTCAATCCATTTGCTTATAGAAATATCTTTTCTACAGTCGTTACAAGTTCTTCTCCGTAATTTGCATTACCTTCAATATTTTCAATTAAATATTCCACTTCTTCTTTCAATTGTGCTAATTCAATTTCAGTATTATTTACACGAACAAACATTGCTTTATCATTCTTCATTGCACTGTGCATTGCTTCCCAACATGTATGCGGAATACTCACATAAATGAACGCTGATTCGTTTTCTAAAATATATAAAAATGATAAATGATCTGAGTCTACAAGTACGTGATTACGCGCCTTTAACTCCTCCACTTGTATTTCAATATTTTCCGCACAAAAAATAAGAGCATTCTCTCTTTCTTCTACGCTCTTAACTTGGATTTTATTTTGCATGCTCTAACTCCTCCATATCAACTTCCTGTCTTACTTCACACTATTATTGTATCATAACATAGACGCAAACAAATAAAACATTGAACCAAATTTGCGAAAAAGCGATAATGTCTAAAGAATTACTCTTAAGAAGGAGCTTATACAATGACACAAGAAATTGAAATTGAATTTAAAAATATGGTCACAGAAGAAGAATTTCAAGCATTATGCGATGTGTTTTCTATCGAATCATTTACAAAACAAGTGAATCATTATTTTGAAACACCTCATTTTTCTTTAAAAGCAGCAGGCTCTGCTCTTCGTATTCGTCATAAAGACGGAGCTTATACATTAACTTTAAAACAACCAGCTGAAATTGGGTTACTGGAAACTCATCAACCTTTAACAGCACGAGAAGCACAACTAATGATGGAAACAAATGGGCTCATTCCAGGCCCTGTAGCAGATCAACTACATGCCCTGCAAATCCCTGTTTCTACTTTAGCTTATATGGGAAGCTTAACAACAGAACGAGCAGAAACTACATTTAAGGGCGGCACACTTGTATTTGATCATAGTTTCTATTACAATCACGATGATTATGAACTTGAATATGAAGTACAAGATGAAGCAGCGGGCAAAGCTGATTTCCTCAATTTATTGAACAAATACCATATACCTGTTCGCCATACAAAAAATAAAGTGCAACGCTTTTTTCTTGCCAAACAAAACAAAGCACGCTAAAGTGAAACTTCCATTAGTAGAAGTTTTTTCTCACTGATGGAAAGCCCTCACCAATCGGGCTCTTACGGTCAGTCCTTCCCTCTTTGTTTTTTCTTCTTTGAAAAGGAAGGTTACTGATTGTGAGTAGCTGGGTAAAATGAAGCTTCCATCAGTAGGTGCTTTTCCTACTAATGGTTCACCTTTACCAATGTTGCACTTATATTTAGCTTTATCTTAAGGAAAAAATGGGCAAAGGATTACACAAGAGCTGTTTAGTTGCTCTTCGTGACAATCCATTGCTACAATAGATATACATTTGATGGAAAAAGGAGTTTATACAGGATGAACAAGCAACCGATGACACCATTTGAAGCAATTAGCGGTGAACAAGGCATTGCAGCATTAGTCGATACGTTTTATTCCTATGTCAGTAAACACCCTGACTTATCTCCCATCTTCCCAGACGATTTGACAGAAACAGCCAGGAAGCAGAAGCAATTTCTAACGCAGTATTTAGGTGGGCCGAATTTGTATACAGAGGAACATGGTCACCCTATGCTAAGAGCACGCCATCTCCCTTTTGAGATTACACCAAAGCGCGCGAAAGCCTGGTTAGCATGTATGGAGCAAGCAATGGAAGATACAGGAGTACAAGGGCAGATTCGAGAATTTGTTTTTGAACGTTTAGCATTAACTGCGCAGCATATGGTCAACACTCCAAACGAAACAGGTGAAGCGTAATGGATAAACAGGAAGCAAAGCATATGCGCATTCCTTCTCTTTCCAAATGCGAACATAAATCTGTGGAAGCCTATTTGTTTATTGATCCACTTTGCAAAGATTGCTGGGAAATCGAACCAGTCATCATTAAATTATGGCTCGAATACGGAAAATATTTTTCGATTCGGCACATATTAACCGGCAAAGTGGAAGGGGCAATCGCCTCCCCACACAAATGGAATAAACCTGCTAATATTCGATTTGTGTGGGAAAAGACAACAAGTTTGCACGGCTTTTCATGCGATGGAAAAGTACATATGCAAGACGCCTCATCTACACCGTATTTAGTTTCTATGGCAATTAAAGCAGCTGAGTTGCAAGGTCGAAAAGCAGGTTCGAAATTTTTACGGAAACTTCAAGAATACATTTTTCTTGAAAATATATCAAAACCAGATTTGCAATCACTACTTGCATGCGCACAGCAAAGCGGCATTGATGTAGAGGAATTTAAAAAAGATTTGCATTCGATTAGTGCAAAAAAAGCATTTCAGTGCGATTTAAAGTTCACAAACGAAATGCACATTACCGAAATCCCTTCTCTCGTATTCTTTCATGCAAATTCAGATGAAGAGGGCATTAAAATTGCAGGAATTTATTCGTATGATGTGTACGTACAACTCTTAAAAGAAATTGTAAAATGTGACATTGAGCCAGCACCTTTACCACCACTGGAATTCTTATTAGAAATGGTCCAATTTATGTCATCAAAAGAAATTGCATTTATTTATAACTGCTCAGAGCAAGAAATAGAACGAGAACTAAAAAAATTGTCATTAAAAAGAAAAGTACGAATGATTGAAGTGAAATGCGAACGTTATTGGAAATGGATTGCAAAAGAAAAAGACCTGGTGTAAACACCAGGTCTTTTTCTTTACGGCTTATAAAAATATTAAAGGGGATGGGAGAAATTTTCACGTTCAAACAAAGGGGTATATGTTTGTATGTGAATTCGTTCACGCTTATTATATTACAAGATTCGACGTCAGATGACAAGCCTTTTTGTCGAATTTCACACTTTTGTCACATTCTAAACGTTTTCATTACTGAATAAGCTATGAAAAGAAGCTTTTTAGGAGGGATTTTATGAAAAAAACACATATCTTCTTTCTACTATTTGGCATTTGTATTTCTTTTTTTCTGTACATTCTTTCACTATTACAAGCATTTCCAAAGATGATTGCCTTGCCACTTTTGTTTGCAGTCATTGTTATTGGCCTCTCTTATTTCAATCATAGAAAGCGATTCAAAGGTTTTTAAAAAGAAAGAAGGCGAGAAATTCCACTCTCGCCTTCCCTCTTTCGCTATTATTTACCTTCAAATAATAGCGCTTCTAATTCATTTAACTTTTCTTCAAATACTTGTAATGCCTCTTTAACAGGCTCTGGTGATGCCATATCTACTCCTGCTTTTTTCAATACTTCAATTGGATAGTCGGAGCTTCCAGCTTTTAAGAATTCGTTAATATAACGTTCTACTGCTGGTTGTCCTTCTTCTAAAATTTGCTTTGATAAGGCTGTTGCCGCACTAAATCCTGTTGCATATTGATAAACATAATAGTTGTAATAGAAGTGCGGAATACGAGACCACTCTAAACCAATTTCTTTATCGATGACTAAAGCATCGCCAAAGTATCTTTTATTTAAATCATAGTAAATCTCTGTTAACATATCTGGCGTTACTGCATGGCCTTCTTGTACCTTTTTATGAATGATATGTTCAAATTCAGCAAACATCGTTTGACGAAATACAGTTCCGCGGAATCCTTCTAAATAATGATTTAATAAATATAAACGTTCTTTCTTATCTTCTGTCGTTTTTAATAAGTAATCATTTAAAATTGCTTCGTTACAAGTTGATGCAACTTCCGCAACGAATATGGAATAGTCACCATATACATGTGGCTGTGTTTTTCTTGTATAGTAGCTATGCACAGAATGACCAAACTCATGTGCAAGTGTAAATAAATTATTTACATTATCATGCCAGTTCATTAAAATATACGGATTTGTTCCATATGCACCAGATGAATACGCACCGCTTCGTTTTCCTTTGTTTTCATATACATCTACCCAGCGATTTTCATATGCTTCTTTCAAAATCTCAACATACTCATCACCAAGGACGTTTAAAGATTTCAACAGAATCTCTTGTGCCTCTTCATATTTCACATTCATTTTCACTTCTGGTACAAGTGGTGTATATAAATCGTACATATGCAGTTCATCAAGGCCTAGTGCACGTTTACGAATATCAATATAACGGTGCAATAAATGTAAGTTATCATTTACTGTCTCGACAAGTTGGTCATATACTGTTTCAGGTATGTTATTATTGCTTAACGCAGCTTGGCGTGCAGAATCGTATTTACGAACGCGCGCGTTGAAATTATTACGTTTCACTGCACCACTAAGTGTGCTTGCAAATGTATTTTTATATTTCCCATACGTTTCAAAAACAGCATGGAATGCATCATGACGAACACGACGATCATCGCTTTCTAAAAATTGAATATAACGGCCATGTGTTACTTCTACTTCTTCACCATTTTCATCTTTAATAGATGGGAATTTTAAATCCGCATTATTAAGCATACCAAATGTATTACTTGATGCACTCATAACTTCAGATGCTTCTGCTAACAATGCTTCTTCCGCCTCTGACAGTACATGCGGACGCTGACGTGTAATTTCTTCTAACGCATGTTCATACACACTTAATTCTTTATTTTCTTGTAAGAACGACTGTAATTGTTCTTCTGAAATTGTTAAAATTTCAGGAACGATATACGCCATGCTGCTGGACGCTTGAGAATATAAGTTTGTTGCTCGATCATTTAGCGCTTGATAAGCAGAATTTGTTGTATCTTGATCGTAACGCATATGAGCATATGTATATAATTTTCCTAATCTCATTGAGACTTCATCTTCATATTGTAAAGCTTCTAATAATGAATCAGCAGAATCACCAAGTTTCCCCTTAAATTCAGTTAACTTTGGTAGTAATTCTTTTACTGCTTGAAATTCTTTTTCCCATTCTTCATCAGTTTGGAAAATATCCTCCAAGCGCCATGTATTTACTTCTTCAATTTCACTACGTTCCGGCAGTGTTTTTGTTGTTTTTGGATCAGACATAAAATAAACCCTCCTTATTAATCTCTACATACTACAATTCGATTCTTCTTATGTAATTCCTTCAGGATACCCCTTTATTATATCCGCTTTTCCTTTTCCCATGTTGTACTTTGTTTCAAACAAAGATAGTGCATGTGACAAACAAAGCGCATCATATTCCTTTATTTCTCCCTCTGTTTTTGGCATTGCAAATTGTCTCGTTTTTCGATACTTATGCACATCCACTTTTTCAATCATTCCTACTTTACATAAAAACGTTACATACTCTATGATTGCCAATTGCCATACATTTTGCGAAAAATACGGTAACGCGCGCCTTTGAATACTACGCTTTTTATTTACATAGTAAAAAACAGCATGTAATGAAAAATATTCTCCAATTTTAAATTTGCCAATAAAGTCTATACAAAGAAAAGCCTGCCATACAAAAGGATGTGTTTGAAATGCAAATGCAGATGGAAGAGGAACACCAATTTCAGATGGAAAACAAGAGGGAGACAGGTGATATTGATATAGAAGATGTAAAAGTAATTTATGACTATAATTCCATATTGGAAGGACATTCGTTCGAAAGTAGGTCTTTTTATTCTGCCATTCCCGCTCCAATCGTTCTTTCGTAATTGGTGCTTGGCAAAAGAGTTTCTCAAAAGTAACGGTACGTACCGGGAAATACATGATCTGTGAAAAATAAACCTTTGCAGAAAACGGAGTAAGAAGTTCGCATTTCAGAAATGATTTTTTATTTGGACAAAAAAAGAGAAGTGAAGGCTGAGGATAAGATTGTATGCAGAGAAAATGAAACGAGGATAATGAGATCCAATAAGCAGAGTGCCTTTTCAGTTGATTTCCACCTAATATCCAAATGATTTGTATCCCTATTTCCCAATAGGAACGCGTTCGTTTTAATAACTGCTCAGTGGATAAAGAGGCACATTGATATTCAATTGCAATCCGTCTTCCTTTCATTTCAATAAACAGATCGGGTCTTTGGCGAATCTCTGGGAGGTAATGTTCGATTTTTACATGAAATCCTTGCGACTTGAGCCATCTATATAACTGTTCCTTCCCGCGCATATGATAAGCGGATTCAGGCTCAGATGAAACGAGGCACTGATTTAATTTTTTATGAGCAAAATGCCATCTCTTTTGCTTCCCTAACTTGAGCTGCACCTCTCGCCTGCAAATCGGGCAAAAAAAGCGTTCCTTCTTTCGCATTGCAAGTAGCTCCTTTTCATTGCGGCTTTCAAGAAGGTGAACTTTCCCTCCATTTTCTCTCCTTGCAACAAACATAATACCACATCCTTTCTATACCGCTTTGTATTCTACAATTTATTACAAATTCCTTTTTAGACAAAAAGAGGACGTCCTTGTAAGAACATCCTCCTCATAATAAAGGTGATAATAAACGATATGCCGATTCTACAATTCGCCTATGAAGGCGGCGTTTATGAAAATGATCCACATGAATTTCACTGGATTCTTGCAAATCCTCTTCAAAATCCTTAACAAGCTTTCGAATACTATCCGTATCATATAAAAAGGCATTCACCTCAAAGTTTAAATGAAAGCTTCTCATATCCATATTCGCTGTCCCAATTGATGCTAAATCAGAATCGACAATGACAATTTTACTGTGAAGGAAACCTTTTTCATATTCGTATACCTTTACCCCTGCATCTAATAACTCCGGAAAATAAGACCTTGATGCATAAAACACCGTTCGTTTATCCGGTTTACTCGGCATTAATAAACGGACATCAATGCCCGCAAGAGCTGCTACTTTTAATGCAGATAAAATATCATCATCTGGAATAAAATAAGGTGTAGCAATCCATATAGACTTCCTTGCCGAAGCGATCATCGCAAAATAAAGATGCTTAATTGTCTCCCATTTATTATCCGGCCCACCTGCGACAAGTTGGACACCGCCCCAATGATCTCCATCCACTGCTTCCGCCTGTAAATATTCAGGTGCTAATACTGCTTCCCCTGTCATATAAAACCAGTCTTGTACGAATATGAGCTGCAGGCTTTGAACGGCCTCACCTCGTAAATACAAATGCGTATCTCGCCAAAATCCAAAATATTTATTTTTCCCTAAATACTCATCACCAATATTCAGTCCGCCCACAAAACCTTCATTCCCATCAATGACAACAATTTTTCGATGATTTCGATAATTAATTTTATCGTTCAAAATCGGAAAACGCACTGGAAAGAAAGGAATCATCTCGACACCTGCATCGTTTAATTCATCAATATAAGCATTTGACAGCTTAAAACTTCCAACCGCATCATATAAAAAACGGACGGTAACACCTTCCTGCGCCTTCTGAATTAAAATGTCTTTAATTTGTGTACCAAGCTTGTCATCACGTACAATATAATATTCCATATGGATATGATGCTTCGCTTTTTGCAATCCTGCTAAAATCGCTTGAAACGTTTCATCCCCATTCGTTAACACTTTTGTTTCTGTCTGAAATGAAATATTTAACGCACCAAGCCGATCCGCTAAATGAAATAGCAGTTCTTGATGTTTATGATTCTGTAAAATGCGTTCTTGATAATCTTCATGTCCTTTGTACTGTAAGAAAGCTTGTTCATCCAAAAGAGCCTTCTTTTGAAACATTCGTTTTCTGCGGAAGTTTTGTCCAAACAATAAATACGCAAAGAAACCAAATACAGGAAAAATACCGAGTACAATTAACCATGTCAATGTTTTAGATGGATGCCGATTTTCCAAGAAAATAACACAGCCAATTAAAAATGCAGAAATAGTAAATACAATACTTATAATTCCTAAAAACGAAATATCTTTTATGCCTATAACATCCGAATAAAATGCTACATCAATAAACATCCGTAACGAAACAAACACTGCGAATAAACCTAGAAAAAAGAAAAGTAACTTTAATGTATTTTTCATTCCTACCCCCCTTACTTACATAGCTTTTCTACTCTTATCATACCCATCATATAAAAAGCCGATTTCATAATATTGAAATCGGCCTACGTTTTAGGAGGAAAATGACTGCGAATCGTCTCAAGTGCGCGTTCTTTAACAACCTGTTTACCGTACTCACTTACACGGTGAACCGTTAAAGTAGACTCTTCCCCATATTCTAAAATAATACTTAAAATACGGTCAATTTCTTCTTCATCGTGTAGCACTTCATCAAATTCAACATATACATAATAGCGGTCTTCAAACGAATACAATTCATCTTTTATATCTTCAAATATAAGACGATGACTTAACGAAATAACGTCTTCAAAATCATCAAATTTAATTAAAAAGCCAAATGTTCCATCTTCGTTAAAGTTTGTTCCCGCTTCCATCTCTTCCTCTAACTCTTGTTGAAATAACGATTCAATCCGCTCATCTAGAGGAATATCAATGATTTTATCTAGACCTATTGGTAATTCTAATTTTTGTCCATCTTTTGAAAGCTGCGCTTTCGTTACAAGTACTTCAATGCCTTTATCCATCGCCTGTACTTGGATCCATAGTGGCCCATCAATAAAGAAATCATCATGATCGCGAGCTTCATCCATCATTTCCCAAAACAATTGTTCGCTTCGTTCACGATTGTACCAAATCTCTTCTCGATTAAACCCTCTATCTTCTATATCAACGTACGTAATAAAAAACTTCATCGTATGATCGTTAATTCTTTCAATGTCCAAAATCCAAC
Source organism: Bacillus cereus group sp. N21 (assembly GCF_016483395.1). Taxonomy (NCBI): domain Bacteria; kingdom Bacillati; phylum Bacillota; class Bacilli; order Caryophanales; family Bacillaceae; genus Bacillus; species Bacillus cereus group sp. N21. The sequence goes on along the minus strand of NZ_JAEHBX010000018.1, from coordinate 428 downwards.
TCTCCCTTCCTATTCGGAATTGTTATGAAGGGATTCCCCACTCATATGACAAATCAATAGATTCTTGTACTTTCATTTTATGATAAGATTCTCCAGAATGGAAATAAAATCGTTTCATTTTAGAAAAACAGTCATTCGCCTAGATTATTCTATGCTAATACATCATACTTCCTTCCTCTTATATATTCCATTATATACACTTGTGATATAAATTCCCTCATTCCTTCTTATTGAACTACCCCCACCTCCCTCTACAAGAGCTTGAGGTGGGGGATTCTCCTGTCTCTGCCCTCACAAAAACAGTTCCTCTCGTTCAACAAAGAGGATACAACAATATAGAGTTCAGTAGTATCTGTATGTAAGACGACCCATTCTATCTTCCGACGAAAGGCAAACAAAATAGGTACAACTACTTTGTTCTTATATCG
>NZ_JAEHBX010000179.1:0-1876 GCF_016483395.1 Bacillus cereus group sp. N21 | reverse complement strand
CGTTTTCAGAATAACCTCACTACAATGAATAACCCTCTATATAACACTAGTAGGCTAGCACTGACAGCCGTAGACTCTCTAGACAGATTAGCTCGATCTGGTAGTCCTCAGCAGTTAGCTTTGGAGTTCTTAGGAGCAAATGCTTCTGTTAAGCAATACAATGACTTTATTCGAGACCTGGGAACTCAGATGATGGCTCTACCTGTAATCTTTGGAGTCGCTGCTGCTGCTGCAACTAAATTCTACGGAGCTCTTCACGGGAGAGCTATGGAAGAAAATACAAAGTACGCTGAAGCCTTCAATAACATGTTAGAAAAGTTAGCTAAAGCATTTGAGCCAATGGTCCAAGCGTTCGCTTCTGTTATGACTCCTATGTATAACTTTATTGCTAAACTAGCTGAGATGGTGATCCAATTCAATGAAGCTCATCCTGTATTAGCTAAGTTTATACAAGGAATGATGATGCTTGTTCCTGCCTTGATGGTAATTCTAACACCTTTAGCTCTAGGGATTGGATACTTTAAAGGGTTAAGAGCTATCTTGTTTGCTATTAAACCTGTCATTATGCCAATCATTACAGGGTTCTCTATGATGTCTGCTCCTGCATGGATATTAGCTGCAGCAATAGCCGGACTAGTAGTAGGGTTTACTCACTTGTGGAAAACTAGTGAAACATTTAGAAATGGAGTTTTAGGAGTAATTGCAGTCATTAAGCAATGGACCGCCTCTTTGATGGACCTTGGAGGAAAATCCTTAGTAGCTACACTTGCAGGCTTGAAACAGTTTGGAGCATTAGCTATGGAGCTAGGGAAATATCTTGGCTATGTACTTCTTACAGGTGACAGCTTCAAAGATGTAATATCCAATTTGCCTGCTCCTATCCAGGGAATAGCAACTGCATTAGCTCCTGCAATGATAGCTATCAATAACTTTGGACAAGCTATATTTGCTCTAGGGAAGTATCTTAGCTATGTACTCATAACAGGAGATAGCTTTGCAGATGTAATATCTAACTTACCTGCTCCTATACAAGGAATAGCAACTGCTCTAGCTCCTGCTATGGTGGCTCTTAATAGCTTTGGACAAACTATAGCAAACTTAGGGAAGTATATATGGAGTGTCATTGCAGTAGGAGACGTTATGAATGACTGGATAACTCACTTGCCTGTAGGCTTCCAGAATGCGGCTCTACTTATGGGAAATGCAGTAATGGCTATCCGTACTACTGTTACCTCTATGGTGGAAGCAATAAGGCTCGCTCTAGGTGGAGATACTTCACAACTAGGACAAATCTTTATGAATATTATCCCATCTCTAATAGCTATGCTTGTGGGAGGTCTCCCAGGACTTCTGATCACTGCAGCTCGTTTTCTGCCTACGATAGTGCAAGGGATAAACTCAATGTTTCCAATGTTACTAACTACAATTACTACAGTAATAGATACTATGGTTAATTTGATAGTATTGTATCTCCCTAAGTTCATTGAGCAAGGAGTTGCGATACTTACAAAGGTTATTGAGGGACTTGTTCAAGTTCTCCCTACTGTAGTAACTACTTTGATTAATGTAGCCGTAACAATGATTAATACACTTGTGAATACTATAGGGACGTTGCTTCCTATTATCTTAGACGCAGGTATTAAAATCTTAATGGCTGTACTTGATGGAATCGTTAATAATCTTCCTAAACTCATAGATGCAGCTCTAAAGATTATGGATACTTTATTGAATGCACTTATTACATTACTTCCTAAAATTATAGATGCAGGTATTAAAATCTTAATGGCTCTTATTGATGGGATTGTAAAGATTCTCCCTAATTTAGTAGACACGGCTATCATGCTTGTAAATAAAATTATTGAGATGATTATTACTA
>NZ_JAEHBX010000178.1:0-2091 GCF_016483395.1 Bacillus cereus group sp. N21 | reverse complement strand
GAACACGGAAGTTAAGCTCTCTAGCGCCGATGGTAGTTGGGACCTTGTCCCTGTGAGAGTAGGACGTCGCCAAGCAACTTTAGACGAGTCAGAATGACTCGTCTTTTTTGTGTTTTTAGCTTATTGAAGATCTTTAATAAAATTTTTCGAAATGTGATGTGCATATTGCACAGTATGTGAATCTTATTGAGCCTCTAAAAGAAATTTCCAATGCTAAGTAGCTTTGTTGAATTCGTTCTTCTCATATAATAAGATGTCTTCTTTAAGATTTTTATAGATATCTAATAGATCGTCTGGTAGAGTACAATAAATAGACTCTTCTAGGGTATAAGGTTCAAATTTTTTCCGTTATAATTCAAATTCATTAAAAATAATCTGTAGTATTTGGATTTCAAAGTTTCCTAATGTTGTATCTATAATAGATTCAATATTAGGAAACTATAGCGAATGGGCATATGGATTCGTTAGAAAAGAAAGAAGTCGAACTAGTTATGTTCTTTCGTTATACAATAGGGCGATTAAAACATAATATTGCTTTCCTTAACAAAATATTCATAGTGAATATTTTGTTAAGGAAAGTTTGTTACTTGCGCATTACTATGAATAGTGCTTTCTTTGTTATTCGCTTCTTTTTCTCGATTGTAAATTTTAAGGAGACCTACTATTCTAGATTAGTAAAAATCTTGATGAAGTAGGAGGGCGTTATATTCGAATTTGATATAATGTAATATAAGGTATTTTTAAAATATACATCATAGAGAAGGGATTCAAAGAATGAAGAAAATAAGTATTGTTACAATAGTAGTTTTACTCCTCCTAGTTATTGCGTATATGCTAGTTGGGAACTACTTTTATAACTATGCGCTAAATGCGAAACAAGAAAAAGAATTTTTAGAGGGAAACCCTCATTTAAAGAAAACTGTAACTGTATCGGGTAACGTAGTAGCCACTGATGAAATGAAAAATACAGAATTCTTATCAAAACATCAACCAAGTACGACGTCTATACGTTCTTTTGATAACTTGAAACTAACTGGCTATGAATATCGTAATCAGGAATCTAGTCATAAATGGTCAATCGTGGTTCACGGATATAATGGAAGAGCCTCGGAAATGACAAAATACATTCGCCATTTTTATGAAAAGGGTTATAGTGTAGTAGCACCTGATCTTCGTGGTCATGGCAATAGTCAAGGTGATTATATTGGTATGGGGTGGCATGATCGTAAGGATGTTACGCAGTGGATTCAGTATGTATTAAAGAAAGATCCGCAAGCGGAAATAGCTCTGTTCGGTATTTCTATGGGAGGCGCAACTGTTATGATGACTTCCGGAGAAGAGTTACCTGCCAATGTTAAGGTTATTATTGAAGATTGTGGTTATTCATCTGTTATAGATGAATTCACGTATCAATTAAAAGATCTATTTCATTTACCAAAATTCCCTGTTATGAATGCGGCGAATACAATTACAAAACTCCGTGCTGGTTATGACTTGAATGAGGGATCGGCCGTCAAGCAAGTTGCAAAAAGTAAAACTCCGATGTTGTTTATCCATGGAGATGCAGATACATTTGTTCCTTTTGAAATGTTGGATGAAGTGTATAATGCTGCAAAGGTGAAAAAAGAGAAATTGATTGTGCCAGGTGCAGGTCATGGAGAAGCTGAAAAAATAGATTCGGAGAAATATTGGAATACTGTATGGGGATTTATTGGAAAGTACATTCCAGCATAAGTATAGATTTAGAAAGAGTCTTTCGCTATTAAAAGTGAAAGATTCTTTCTTTATATATAGGGGATACATTGATTGTAGCTTAAATAGGGAATCTTTCTATCTAAATGTTATGCGTGTATAAGTGATGCTTAAATTTAAGTGAGGATAAAGAAAACTAACGGATTAAAGCCTTATCTTCTATATTTAATGGGGAATTTGAATTTTATTTTAAAAAGGTATTGCTTTTATAATGATAAGTGTGTAATATATTAGAAGTCGCCGATGCAACAAAGCAAAACGTGACAAACGAAATAAAAAACTTAGTTGACATTGAAACATGAAAGTGTTAACATAAGGGAGTCGCAAATGAGCGGCAAA
>NZ_JAEHBX010000177.1:0-2104 GCF_016483395.1 Bacillus cereus group sp. N21 | reverse complement strand
GTTGGGACCTTGTCCCTGTGAGAGTAGGACGTCGCCAAGCAACTTTAGACGAGTCAGAATGACTCGTCTTTTTTGTGCATTTACATAATAAGCGAGTGATCGAAGAAAAAATTCCAATGGGACTTTTATGGAAAGACTTATACAAAAGCCAAGGGAAAAGGACATGTTAGATATCATTTTTTTATTCAAAATTACAGAAATAAAAATATAGTGTACAGTGAAGTTTTGGTAACCACATGAAATGATTACGATTCTTTTTACCTTGTTAGAGGAAACATTGAATGGGTATCTTTATGTACAGTTACTGTTTGGGATGGACTTGTTCATAAACTTGTTGAAGTAGCGGCTAAAACTGCTGATGAATATTGTTCTGCTTACCGTGAAAGAGAATAGGAAATTAATTTTTGTTTATTCGATTATACGCGAGGATTTAAGGTTTACTGTATTGGAATCGCACAAAAATTGAGTAATGATCTTTATTCTCTTTATTATATGGTACAAAGTAAATAGGTCTACATATGGTATGAAGAGACATATATGAAAAGGGGAGAAAAACATTAAAGGAATAAGTATGCTATTAATTGCGATTATACTATGGGGGATAGCAATTGCTCCGACAAAATGGGCGTTAGAGTCAATTCAGCCATTCACCCTATTATTTCTTCGTCTTTGCTTTGCTGGCGGGATATGTCTATTGTTTTCTTTTCAGCAGCTACGAAAAAGTATTGTTAATAGGGATGTTCCGTGGAAAAGGATAAGCGTATTATCTTTTACTGGTGTGGCGGGATATTTTATGTTTACCTCGTATGGGATTTCTTTAACAAGTGGATTACATGTGAGCATCATTGATGCTGCTTTACCTTTAGTTACAATTATTTTCTCGGCACTGTTTTTAAAAGAAAAGATTCAGTTAAACTATTGGATTGGAATTATATTAGGTTTTATAGGAGTAATATGTATTACCATTCCATCTGGTAATGATAATCAAAGCGCTTCTCTAGTTGGGGACATACTTATTTTATTAAGTACTTTTTTATTTGCCTTCTATACAATATTATTAAAAAGACCAAAACAAGAAAAGAATCTATCAAACGAAGTATTTACAACATTAACATTAATCATAGGGGCAATCATTCTATTCCCCTTTGCAGTTATCGAAACTTTTTATTATGGTCTACCTCAAATAGAAACATGGAAGACAGGGCTTAGTTTTACATACCTTGTTGTTTGTGCAACAATCCTAGCTTATTGGTTTTGGAATAAGGCGCTAGAAAGAGTTTCGGCATCAGTAAGTGGATTGTACTTAAATGCTTTATCACTCATAAGTATTATTGCTTCGGTTATTTTATTAAAAGAATCTTTAACATGGAAGATATTAATAGGAGGATGTCTAGTTTTATTTGGGGTTATCTGGGCGGATAAAGGTAAATTAAGTGCTCTAATGAAATCTGTTGATCGACAAACTAAAGAAGATAGGAAGTACAAAACATATTAATGCCAGAATATGAAAGGGGGGATGCATCGAATGGCATGCTCTCTTTTTAGTTGGTTTAGAGGAGCATACAGGAAGATTAGGGAACCCGTGTAATACAATACTAAATTATACATTTATATATTGTATTTATAATAATGAACAAAGGGATGATAATCCAGGGATGTTTGAAGTGAAATTATTTGATAAAAAACAAATTGCTAATGAAGTATTACTATTCTTTTGACTCTGAAATAGAATGAAGGCTCTTTGAGTACGCATTTATAATATCTAGTAGGGATAAATAGTTTTACTTTTTTCCCTTTTAGGGGTACTGAATCTATAGGAATGGAAAGGGTGTATGAATAAAAGATTAATGATTTGTGAGTGTTTATCTATAAAAGAGATAAAAAACAATTTTTTATATAAAAGCCATTGACTATTTCAATATATAAGTGTAGTATTATACGAGTCGCCGATAGCAACAACGCAAAACGCGACAAACGAAATGAAAAAATTTAGTTGACATTGAAACATGAAAGTGTTAACATAAGGGAGTCGCAAATGAGCGACAAACAAGTTCTTTGAAAACTGAACGAAACAAACAACGTGAAACGTCAATTTTTATTTTAG
>NZ_JAEHBX010000176.1:0-2167 GCF_016483395.1 Bacillus cereus group sp. N21 | reverse complement strand
ATCTAATGTAAGTTCTTTAAAGATTTGCATACCAAATAAACCCTATCGGGTTTCAATCTTTTGGATTACGCTACATGATTGTGAGGCATAGAAAATTTGGTTCCGGTGCAAATACTTAGGAAAGATATAAAGAGGCAAAAAGTTTCCTAGTGGAATCTAGTCTTAAGCAGCAATTCCAAATAGTGGATGGATGAACTTCACTTAATGGATGTAACTGTGCGAAAGGATTTCAATCCTAACATTGAACGAACTCGCTTTTTAATAAACTGATGATCTTGTAATTATCTTGAAGCTTTCGCACCAGAACCGCGTTTATCACATAACATATTTTTAATTAGTAATTAAAAATATAATTTTTTTGATGAGATAATAAAATTGATTTATTTTTGCAATATAAACAAACATACAGTGCACAAAATATATTCTAAACTATAGTTTTAATCCTTCTCATTATCCACATATCCTAATCACATACAAATAAGGAGAGATGATTTATCTCTCCTTATTATCCATTTACTATATCAAGTTAGCGAGTAACTCCGCCGCCAAGTTGTTGCTCAGCCATTGCTACTAAACGTTTAGTGATTTCACCGCCAACAGAACCATTTGAACGAGCTGTTGCGTCTGCACCAAGTTGTACGCCGAATTCTTGTGCGATTTCATATTTCATTTGATCAAGAGCTTGTTCAGCTCCATTTACTAATAATTGATTGCTACTTCCATTGTTATTGTTTGACATGTTATGTCACCTCCTTCACTCTTTAATATGTAAAAAAGCATTCGAAAATATATAGTCCTTTTTTTGGTATTAACTTTTATTATTTTAATACATAATTCATGCTTATATTTCACAAAATAGTATTGTGTAGGAGAGCGAAAAAACTTCTTGCCATAGGAGTATCATGTAATGATAAGACCTCCAGAACATGATGAAACGGGTTGTACTTTATGAAAGTGCAGCCCGTTTTTATTGAAAATTACTCTTCCTACATGAAAGTTAAAAGATAGGAGAATCATTTATGAAACATATTGTTGCCTTATTAATTAAATATACCGCTATTAGTGCCGTATTATTGATGATATTAGGCATATTCCAGGACGTTTCGATTCTTAGAATATTACTGATTTCATTACTAATTACAGGGACAGCCTACTTAATAGGAGATTTATTTGTTCTACCTAGGTATGGGAACATGGTTGCTACAATTGCTGATTTTGGATTAAGTTTTTTAGGAATTTGGGTATTAACTTATTTTTTAACAGATATAGATTTAACTGGAAATATTGGTTTTTCTACATTTTGGGCTGCTTTACTTATTAGTGTGGTAGAAATATTTTTTCATATCTATATGAAGAAAGTCGTTTTACATGAAGATGAAGATTCAAGAGAATCAACTAATATGAATCATGATAGATATGTTATGGAGATCTCACATGAATATTTAAACCGTTCTGAAATAGAAAAAGTAAGATCCATTCAAAAGGAAAACGACACAAAGAATAAAATGAAATAAAAAAGTGGCTTTCAGCCACTTTTTTATTAAGCTTGTTCCGTATTTTTAACGTGTAATGGCGGAGGAACTACCCAGCCTTTTTTCTTACTTAGGCGTAGTAAAGTTGCCCCAGCTTGTGCTTTTTTCATATGGAATTGTCCAAAAAGCATTCCTACATCTTCTCGAAGACATTTTCCCATTACTTGACTAGAAGTTACTAACCCTGCCGCTAGACCTGCAGAAACAGCTGCTGCAATTTCAGCATCATTGATGCGTGCCCCAGGAGGAATATCCTCAATAGATGCGTTCGGTCTCTCTGGAGGTGCTGGTGGTAAAGCCACTCCATTTACCTTTAAAAGAGCTTTTAGTTCTTCTATTTCAGAAGTCATATCATTCTCAATTAGATTTTCTAAGAACTTCTTTAAATCTTCATCACCTGTGTGGTTAATAAATACTTGATGACCTGCAACTGCTCCTTGTGCCGCAAGAAGATAACTCCAAATATCAAATACTTCTCCATAATGTAAAGGTTCATTTTGAGGATTTCCACTTAATACACCCATTTTAAGACGCCTCCCTTTTGTAAACAGCATAGTCAATATGCTTTTCAGTATTGAAAATAAATTTTTAAGTATATTTGTTCCTATAAAAGCCTTTTTAACATTCATGGGAAA
>NZ_JAEHBX010000175.1:0-2175 GCF_016483395.1 Bacillus cereus group sp. N21 | reverse complement strand
GTATAAGAGACAGATTAAAATCTTTTTGCTCTACTTTTAATTTTTTATTTCTCAAATAACCTGTTATCATTGGTAAACTCAAATATGGAAAAAGCCTTGCTTCAGTTACTGGAGGGAAAATAATTTTCAAATCCTGAAGTTCCAATAAATCATCTCCCTAAAATAGTAGAAGTGTACAACTGTTATAAACAGCTGCACACTTCTGCTTTTATGGATTAATAATGTTATACTTTATTTCTCTTCTTCTTTTGCTTCTGGAGCTGAAAAACGGAAAGCATGGAATGCGTTACCTACTTCTAACTCTTTCGCTTCAATTACTTCTAAGTTTTCAAGTAATTTTTCATTTTTATTTTCCATGTAAATCACCTCCTTTCAAATTCATTAACCTTCAATGTTTTCTGTCACATTAGTGGCTTTCTTTAAAATTTTTTTATCTAAATATAAGGTAAATAGTACGATGAAATATAAAGCTATACAGACTATAACTAAATATAAGAATCCATCATTAGATATACCACCATTAGTACCGGAAAAATTAACTATATGACTAAAGATACCTGCAGCAAATGCTCCTGTTCCAAATTGGACCATTTGAAATAACCCCATATATACTCCTGTTTCTTCTTTTGGCACTGATAACATTGCGATTTTATTTTGGGATGGCATTGTAATTACTCCTGCCATTCCAAAGAATAAAAACATAAAAATAAACAACAAGATCGAGCTTGAAAATGTCGAGACAGCTAACAATAACATTCCGAATATTGAGAAAAAAACACCTATTAGTATTAATAGACGATTATCCTTTAAATCTGCTAAACGCCCCATATATCCTGAGAGCATTATTGAAATTACAGAATCAATTACTAATATCCATCCAACTTGCTCAGGAGGTATTCCATGATTTTCTCTCATATAAGTTGGTATATATAATGTAATTGCATTTGCAATTAAAAATAATAGAAATACCCTAGTTAATGCGGAAATAAAAATCGGATTATGAATAGCTTTTTTAGGTATTAAAGATGTATCATTTGTACTCTTCCTTTCAAAAAATACAAATAGAAAGATCATTACAATAACAAAAATAGCTGTCAAAAGTTTTAAGTAGATACCAACATTTTCAATAAATAAAATTTGTATTGCTAATACAAGTAAAAGTAAACTTATTGAACTTTTGAAAGGGATTTGAACTTTTTTCACACTCTTTTCAAAATTATCCTTTTTAATAACCCATAATACGAGTAATAATGCAATGATACTAAAACAGCATAATACTCCAAAGATTGCCTGCCATTTAAAGTATCGAACTATGAGACCTCCTAAAGCTGGTCCTACAAATGTTGCAACTGCAAGCACTCCAGAAAACCATCCAAATGCCCAACCAATCTTATCTTCCTCAAAATTTGATCTTATTAATAAAACCTGCGCAGGTACGATCATCGCATCTGCAATAGCTTGTAATGATTGAAATCCCAAAAATAAGTACCAGTTAGTAGTAATCCCGCTTAAAATGGTGGAGAACGTAAAGGTTAATAGGCCTATAATAAGAATCCTTTTTGCTCCAAACATATCAGATATTTTTCCAAAAAGAGGAATCCCTGTTGCGAAAAAAGCAAAGAATAATATATTTCTAATTTGAAGTGTTGAAAAGTTTATATCAAAAGTTTTAGTGATGTCTGGAAAAGCAATAGTTAACATGGATGTGCTCATTACACTTGCAAAAGCACATAATGAAATAGTGAAAATCTTAATTCTATAACTATTCATTAAGGATGTTCTCTCCTTTAGATGCGTTTTGTTTTTTATTTTTCTGAAAATTAATCTCCTCGTGAAATAGATAATAATAGAAAAACAAAATATGTACAACTATTATTTAGTATATTTTTCCTAATGCAAGTTGAGAAACTTTTATTATGGACAAACGGTTCTGTTACAAAGCTTTCTAAATGAAGCTAGCGGAAGCGGAATTGGAACCCAGTTATTTAAAGTACTTGAAATTTGGGCTAAATCTATAGGGGTAATTAGATTAGAATTGACGGTTCTGGTGCAAAGATAAAATAAAAGAGAATATAGCGCATATATTTTTAGCGGATTTGTATTTTATGCTATAAGTCCAAACACTTGGTGGATGAACTCTTTTTGATTTTGGACAGACTGATTGATATTATCCCC
>NZ_JAEHBX010000174.1:0-2271 GCF_016483395.1 Bacillus cereus group sp. N21 | reverse complement strand
AGTGCGTGAGTTGAAAGAGGACTATGTGAAGGGAATGCATTAGGAAACATGGACAGGAAACAAATCTACATCGATGTTCTATTACATAAAGGGATTTACAAGATAAACGGAAGACAGTTGTGGGAACTAAATGAACAAGAGTTATGGGAATTAATCAAAGGAGATGGGGAGAATGAGAGAGATTAAGTTTCGCGGCAAACCGATTGAGGATTATGGTGACACAAAATGGCTCTACGGAAGTGCAATCATGGATTATGAAGATAAGTTAGCTTATATTGAGGCAAATTATCAAGGTTGTGTACCAGTTGAATGGGAAACGGTCAGTCAATACACAGGTTTAAAGGATAATAAAAATGTTCCGATTTATGAAGGAGATATTGTGTACCACGAAAGATTCAATGAGACTTCAGAAATCGCTTATTCAGGAAAAGAAATGTGTTTCATTGGTATCCCTTGTGAAGCAGAGCATAGAAAAAGTTATTTCGATGGCTACATAGATTCAATAGATTTAATGAATGAGAATCTGGAAATTTTTAAATGTGAAGTCATCGGCAATATCTACGAAAATCCAGAACTATTAAAAGGGGGAAAAGGAGAATGATTAGAAACGAAGTGAAATGGTTTGGGGAACATATGGAAAGTAAATTACAGGAGAATGAACATAAAACAGGTTGGGCAGATTGTACAGTGGATTTTCTATCTTCGCAAATACGAAAGAACCTAAATGAATTAGATAGCATGTTTGAAGAATTACCTTCTAATTACTCAGTGTTTTCAGCGAATGTTATTAGGCAGTGCAGTGACATAGCAAACTACGCAATGATGATTGCTGATATCTCAAACAAGTATGTATGCAAATACGATCCGCCAAACAAAGGAGATGAAGATATGAAAGCGATGGAGCATGGTACTTTTGAAATTACTAAACTATTAGCAGAATCAAAGGAGAATGAAGAGAATGGCAACTAAGATCATTATGTTTACGAAAAACGATTGTCCGAATTGCAAAAGAGCAAAATTCATGTTGGAAGCGTGTCCTGTTGAAGTTGACATTGAAGAGATTAATGCAGATGAATTATATGGTGTTTATGATGATTTGAAGGAAAAAGGAATTATGTCATTACCATCATTTTATATAGGTGATGAGTTAATTGAAGGTTTTAATGAAGGGAAAATAATGACGAAATTAGGTCTATAGGAGGTATTTCATGAAGAAAGAAACCAAGATACAGGTGAAGGGTGAGCTCCATACAGTACAAAGTGAGATTCATAAGTTGCAGTACCATTTGGTCGGATTGGATAACGAGAAGCGAAAGACGAAGAAACAGCAGTTACAAGAATTGCAGGATATGAAGAAGAAATTGATCAGTTACTTATAAGGAGATGGAACGTTAATGGATTTACGAGTGAAGATTAAGAGGTTAAAAGATGTAGAGTTGCCAAAGTATGCACGGGAATTTGATGCTGGATTCGATTTAGTAGCAGCAGAGGATGTAACTATTGAACCAGGGGAAACAAAGGTGATTCCTACAGGATTGGCATTTGAGATACCACCAGGATATGAAATGCAAATAAGACCACGTAGCGGAATGTCACGAAAAACAAAGTTACGAGTAGTTTTAGGGACTATCGATAGTGGATATAGGGGAGAAGTTGGAGTAATTGCAGATAACGTTTCAATGGTTGAATACGCATCTATGCCAAGATTTAATGCAGGTATTTTAGCAGGAGATAACGATTTTAGCATTACAAAGCCAGTGAAATATGATGTTATCAAAATTAGTAAGGGTGAACGTATTGCTCAGGGTGTCATAGCACCAGTGGAAACGGCTCATTTTGTTGAGGTGGATGATCTATCGGATAGCGAAAGAGGCGTCGGAGGGTTCGGATCTACAGGGATTAAGTAAGAACAAATTTGGATTTTATTAAGAAAGAGGGAATGAAAGAATGAAGTTTTGGGCGCTTGCTTATCAATATCAAGATGATGTTTTTTATGACTTCGCAATAGAAGAGACTACTTTGGATTTAAGTGAGACTTGTTTCTTACCTACAAAAGAAGTAGCTGAAGATTTCATTAGCCAGCAATTAGATGATGAATACATTCCAGTAGAAATTGAATTAGAGACACTTCAGAAAAACGGGATTTGGTCTTATACAAGAGGTCGAGTTGAACGTTGGGATGAGGATTTTGAATAAAAGCGTTATTTGAATAGAAAAGGAGTGTTTACATGAGCGGTTTCTATCCGAAAGCAAAAATAAAATTATCTTTCG
>NZ_JAEHBX010000173.1:0-2313 GCF_016483395.1 Bacillus cereus group sp. N21 | reverse complement strand
TTCATATTTCCTTTACCTAATAACCAATTTTTCCAATATAAACCCGAACTTGTAAAATAAACACCATATTTTCCTGAGCCAAATAAATTGCAACTTAAAAAAGCAATAATTCGATCATCCGTTGGTATAGAGAAACGTTTTTTTGCAATTGATAAGAAATCTTCAGGTATTCTAGTAACATAAAATCTAGACTGCTGGTATTCTAAACAAATATCAGTTAAACGATTAATATCTATATTCAGCATGATAATTCTCCGTTTCTTATATATTTTCGATATATAAATTATAATATTACCAGGTAAATATTAACGCTTAAAATTCGCTTAAATTGAGAGGCACTCTATTGGATTCTACAATAAATTTGTATTAAATCGAAAAATTTATTATATATTTTTATCGTTTGGGGGTAGTGTCTTCTTATTAGCTTGATAGCGATGGGGTGCGCCCCCTATATAGAAGGTTTCTTCAATATGTACGAAAAATATTTTGAATATTGATATTGTTCAGGATCTGCGTGTGTGTTATTTTAAATAATGGTATATTAGTAAATTTTTAGTAAATATTCTATTCAATCTCTAAAAATATGATTCTTGGAGGCGTTGTTGTGCATAAAAAATGGAAACTTGGGCTAATGAGTACTCTTCTTGCCTGTACAACCTTTACATCTGTTGCATTTGCAGCAGAAAAACCAGTCGACCAACCCAAATGGGAGGAATGGTTAAACGGACATGCAAAAATATTAAATGAACCAACTTCCCAAACAACAGAAGATTTATCATTTCTAAAAGAGGCCGTACAGGACAAGCGTATTGTTGTACTTGGAGAAAGTACGCATGGTGCGAAGGAAATGAATCAATCCAAAATACGTATGATTAAGTACTTACATGAGGAAATGGGATATGATGTGATTGCATTTGAATCAGGGCTTGGGGAAGCAGCAGCAGTTCAGCAAAATTTTGATAACTTAACCGCTACGGAAGCGATGAAACAATCTTTATACGTTGTATGGCAAACAGAGGAAGTTGAACAATTATTTACCTATATGAAAGAACAAAAAGAAAAAGGAAAGCCACTCACATTAGCTGGTTTTGATATGAATTTGTTTTATAAATCTTCATTCCGCTCCTATGCAAAAGAATGGTTGCAAAAATTAAGTCCTGAAGTGGCATCTGAATTTGATGCAGCAGTAACAGAGTTGATTAAACTGGATAAGTATTACAATAAATATGATGGTACATATCCCTATGATCAATTTAAAATTGAAATACAGCCCGTAATCAACAAGTTTGAAAAGGTTAGAACGTTTATTCAGAATCATAAATCTGAATTGACTCAAGTTGCACCTCTTGCGACGTATGATGTGAACTTTCTGGAGAAATCAATTAATATACGGATTGATGCGATTAAAACGCATTTAGATGCTGAAATGAAATTTAGAGGTGGGATCTACTCACCTAATCTTACAGACTACTCTTTTTATATCCGAGATCAAAAAATGGCACAAAACTTAGCATGGCTCACTGAAATGCAGTATAAAAACAAAAAAATCATTGTGTGGGGTCATAATTATCATATTCGAAAACAAAATTCGAAAATGATATTAGACTGGACGAAGGTGCAGCAACACAATTATGTTGCCCCAAATATGATGGATTATCTTCCGCAGCGCATCAAAAACCAAATGTACACGATTGGGGTATTTGCGTATAGTGGAAGCAGTTGGGATGATAGCAATGAAGATGTTATTCTTGTACATAACGAACATGGAGAACAAAGCGTTGAAAAAATAATCAGCACGGTGGGAAGTCCCCATGTTTTTGTTAACCTAAGGGGAGAAAATAACCGACCAGAAACGTCATGGATGTTTACTCCTACTGCAGCAAGTTATTGGGGAAAAAAAGAAAAAGAAGAAATCATGATTCCTACCGAACAATATGATGGCATTCTATGGTTAGAAAAGACTTCACCTTCTGTTCTTAAGTAAAATAAAGAGCATCCTTACATATTAAGGATGCCCTTTTTCTTGTCACAATTGTACGTAAACAACATTCGATTGGATGCATTTAAATACTAACGATCAAACAATATATTCATTATAGGGATAGCGTCACATGCCCATCAAGCTAAGAAAAGCAAATACCCCCAAATGAGAAAATTGACATCTCCAGATGAAAATATACAATTTTTTTGGGGGGTGTTATAAAATTCTTAAGTTGATGGATATGTGGCGGTACCCCATCACCATCAAGCTAAGAAAGGCAAATACCCCAAAAGGAAAAAATGAGCTTTCTTGTAATAAAAAACAAATCCGTA
>NZ_JAEHBX010000172.1:0-2317 GCF_016483395.1 Bacillus cereus group sp. N21 | reverse complement strand
GAGACATTATGGCTTAGCACATGATATGCTGCGGTATAAATTTGACAACTGTTGGATCAATCAAATGCTAATATTCACTTTGCACCAGAACCAAAAAAGGGACCCCATGTGGGTTCCTTTTTTAATACATATAACCAAATTTAACTCTAGTCCAACAATGGAAAATTATTGTTAATTTTATAAAGAAGTGGAGGTACATAAATTAGTATTTTTCTCTTATATCTCAAAATCTAAGAATACTCTTTATTATGAGATATGAGAAAAGTTTAACTCAAAATAAATACTAGTACTTAAAGAGAATTTAATCTCACAGTATTAAGTCTTATTTAAATGATTATTCAACAGGCATACTAGAAAAGTCTACATTATAATGTTATTTATAAACATAATTTAAAAAGGAACAATTTCCTCTTTTTCATCTCAATAACATAATATCTCTATACATTTTGAGATATGGAATTACACTCACTTTATAACTACCGATAAGATTTCTTATGTAAACTAAATGAAAGGAATTTAATAGGTCTAATAGTTTTAATGCCCCCTATTTGTCCAGCGACACAAAAGTACCAACTGCTTTATTTTAAAGTTGCATTACTGCATTATCCCCTAAAGTAAATCCTATCCCGTGAATTAGATATACTCTATTTTTGGAACCATAACTTTTACCCATTAGTTTACATTTATTTCGTTGATCTTATTGAATTTATAGCATTTTAGCTGTTTTAATAAAAAACAATAACAAAAGTATATATTCAAAACATTGATTTTAATAGGATTTATAAGTCGCCTTTTATTTTGTTACTATCTCTATTTTTGTTCGCTGTGTTTGTTTGTTTTGTTAAATCTTATCATCCATTATCGCTCTCAACTGCTCCATTTCATTTAAGACTGACTTATCTATATCGTCTAACTCATTGGCTACTTTAGCTTCAATGAGACTTTTCATAATCAATACAGTGAGCATCATACCAACGCTATACCCAATAAAGAAGCTCATCCAAGTCATCCCATCACTTCCTTAACAACAAATAAGACGCTAAACCGATCACAGTAGTGCCTAACGAAGTAACTATAGAATTAATCATTAATAAGTATATCTGGACCCTTCCTCAACATATATGCAAAACTAGAAATAAACACTATGCAAAATATAATAACAGAAGGCCACATATTAAAATAAAATCCTTTACCTGCAATTAATCCGTATATATTTTGGAACAAGAAATTAGCACCTAAGATGATTCCCCCTAATATCGAACTGACCACAATACTGATTAAATAAAATTTAAATTTCTGAAACATTTTCCCTCTACCCCTTTTCTAAAATCAACTTTATTTAGCCTGTTTTAGAAAATTATACCATTCTCATTTTTTATATCCTTAAATCTAGATACATTTAAGGATATTTTAAGAAAAGGAAGCGGAAGTACTATCTCTTCAAATGTCCATTTTGTTCAATTAAAAAGAGCATCCACGTTAATAGATGCTCACCTGGGTTCTGGTGCAAAAACTTAAGGACAATTGCAATGAATCTATAAATCTTGGACATACTGCTACTATTACTTTAGAAAGGGTGCGTGATTGGTATGGAAAAGGAAAATGTATTCAAATGAAAGCGTTATCAGCCAGATATTATTTTGTTAACGGTAAGATGGTACCTACGGTACAACCTCAGTTTTCGTGATTTGGTGGAAATGCTAGAAGAACGGGGTTTATCCATTTCTCATACAACGATTATGCGTTGGGTTCATCAGTATGGTCCTGAATTGGACAAACGAATCCGTCGTCACCTCAAACAAACAAATGACTCTTGGAGAGTCGATGAAACATATATCAAAGTAAAAGGTCAATGGATGTATCTGTATCGTGCTGTTGATTCGAAAGGAAACACAATTGATTTTTTCCTAAACAAAACAAGAGACCAGAAGGCTGCAAAGCGCTTTTTCAAGAAAGCTTTGCGGTCTTTTCATGTTTCAAAGCCACGTATTATAGCAGTCGATAAGAACCCTGCTTATCCTATAGCAATTGAAAAGTTGAAAAAAGAAAAAAGCATACCTGATGGTATGCAACTTAGACAACAAAAGTACTTGAATAACATAGTAGAACAAGATCATCGCTTTATAAAGAAGCGAATCCGTTCTATGCTAGGGTTCAAATGTTTTGACACAGCTACATCGATTCTTTCTGGAGTAGAAGCCATGCATATGATTAAAAAAGAACAGATTGATTTACGGGACCTGATATTATCCCCTTAAGGTAGACAGTGTAAAAAGACCATGAATAAACATGGATGTTACACTTTTACTTGGAGGGG
>NZ_JAEHBX010000171.1:0-2329 GCF_016483395.1 Bacillus cereus group sp. N21 | reverse complement strand
TCCGCAAGGAACGGGTCGTATTTTCTTTCGCTTTGCTACAGAAAATCTCCACCCTTTTCGCTTTGCTACATCCTTGCAAAACTTTTTTCGGCTCGAGTTTTGATGGCACCAAGCCGATACATCCAAAAGCAACTATTAGGGATCATCGGCTTGAACTTGTTATTATACGAGCCGAACCGCTAGTGATTCGATTTGAAATTTCACTTACCAAATTAATAGAATACGTTATATGTGGGGTTTCGTCCCCACACGACGAACTAGCCTCAACACCAAAAGTAAACAAAAACCTTCATTTAAAACCGTTTATTTTGTTTTTTAAGCGCTTATTTCTATTTTTACGACAAAATAGTATTGTTTTAGATTTGCATCCTCTAAAACGGATTTTGAGGCGTCTGAATGATATTTAGTGTTTTATTGTTGTTTGTTTCTAAATTATAATTTTGTATTTACTTAATTTAGATGAATTTCCTTTAGTATTTTAAAGTAATGTTTGATTGCAAGTTATCAAAAATATACTGTCTACAGCAGGTGCACATTTAATGCTATGAAGGGTACCTTGTATATACCTCGACTCGACTTTTAACAAAAAAACACGTGTAATTGGAAAATTTTGAGTCGACCGTGAGTGCACATCCTGGAAATTTTCGTGTACCCATGTTTAAGCTAGGCTTTGCCTAGCCCCAACCCCTAGTTGGGCCCAAAAACCCCTTATGCTCTTCTCTCTTTTTTGATTCAGAATTTCCAATTTTATAAAATGACTTATTTTTCAACTGAATTTTATTATGTTAAAAAAACAAGAATGTAATTCTAATTGTGGTTTGTTGCAAAGTTATTAGCCAATTTTTTGTGGCGCGGCTATGGTCTTCGCTATATGGATTAAATAATCATTTATTAAGAAGAAAATGAAGTATGACTTAGAGATGTGAAGAACTCTGTTATTTTTATATGACAGAAGGATATAAACCTTAGTAAAATGAATTAGTAAAAACCTAGGTTTTATACCTAGGTTTCAAGGTTGATTTTTTTGAAAATAACCCTTGATATTTAAAAAAACTTAGGTTTTTATCTAGGTTTTAAAGGTGGGTAAAAAGATGGATAAAAGTAAAAACCTAGGTAAAGAAAAACCAGGTTATATAGCGATGACCGTTAAAGAAGTTGCACTGTGTGTAGATGAATCGCCAAATGTTATAAGAAATTGGATGAAAGAATTAAGGACGTATATTCCTTTGGAGAAAAATGAGTCGGGTTACAATGTTTTTAATGAAAAAGCTCTTGAGCAGATGAAAATAGTTAAACAATTACATCGAGAACAGAATTACTCAATAAAACAAATTGAACATTATTTTGCTACAGGTGGAGAAAGTATAAAACCTGTACCTAGTAAAGAAGTTGGAGAAATTTTAGCTGAAGAATTAAAAACATTAAAAAATGAAGTTAGTAGACTTAGAGAATATAGTGAGAAACAAGAGGAATTTAATAAATTATTAATTGAACAACTACAAAAACAACAAGATTATATTAACAATAAGTTAGAGAAACGTGATCAGAAATTACTTGAAACAATTAGAGAAGTACAAGAAACAAAATTATTAACGGCATCTACAGAACAAAAAGGTTTTTTTGCGAGATTATTTGGTAAATGATTTTTGAGATTTAGTAAAGAACTTGTTATTAAGGATTTAAGGAGATAATTAGTATGAATAAAAAAGTGAAAATTTTAAAATACACTATGGTTATATTGGCTTGTATTGCAATTTTTGGTACAATTTTACCTAATGCATTAGATCCGAATGAAACATTAGCAGGCAAAATTTCAATTGCGACTTTTGGTATAGTAGGTACTTGTTTACTATTTTCTATAATGTATTTTATTGTGAAAAAAGCTATTTTAAGAGGATAAGTTGTTACATTTTTAAATTTCTAATGAAAAGGTAGAGGATATATGTTTTTAAAATCTTCATATTCTGAGTTTATTAATTTTATTATCCTGATTACAGTTATTTTAGTTCTGTGGAGATTAAAGGTATGGTCTAATAAAAAATATAATGTTCCTAAAGTATTCCAATGGTTCCCTAAAAGATGGGGGAAAAGAAAAATTTCAGAACAGTTTTTTCAATCAAAACTTGATGTTAAAGGTAAAGGGATTTGGATTACTTATTATGCTGTAGATTTATATGTTGTAACTATCCCATTACAAGTGAAAAAATATAATACACTTTAATGTTCTGTTTTTTTATTAAGAAGTTTTAAACGGTTCTGGTGCAAAGATAAAATAAAAGAGAATATAGCTCATATATTTCTAGCGGAATTCTATTTTATGCTGTAAGCC
>NZ_JAEHBX010000170.1:0-2470 GCF_016483395.1 Bacillus cereus group sp. N21 | reverse complement strand
ACGCATAAGAATGGAAAAGCGTCCAAGTATCTTTTTCATCAAACTGATACCAACATTCCGTTGATTTAAATAAACGAATCACATTGTGATGCTCTACCATAACTCCCTTCGGGTTCCCTGTTGATCCCGAAGTATAGATAACATACGCCAAGTTTTCTCCTGTCACTTTACATATTGGTGAAAGGATGCTTTCTCGCGAGATCATCGCTTGATCCCGATCCAAACAAACTGCTTCGATTTCTTCAGGTATCCAACCTTCTAATGCTTCGTTCGTGACCAATACTTGAATCCCTGTGTCCTCCAGAATATATCGTAGGCGACTTTCTGGATACGATGGATCCAATGGAACATAGGCTGCACCAGCTTTCAAGATCCCCATGAGACCAACAATCATCTCAACTGAACGCTGGAAGCAGAGACCGACCAATGACTCGGTCCCAATCCCACATTTCTGGAGATAATGGGCCAATTGGTTTGCTTTCTCATTCAGCTCTCGATACGTCAACTGTTGATTTCCATCCACCACCGCCACCGTGTCAGGTGTACGATCCACTTGATCTTCAAACAGTTTATGGATCACACTCTCACGTGGATACGCTACAGCATTATCATTCCACTCTTCCAGCAATTGCTTCTCTAATTCCGATAGCATCGTCAACTTCGTCAGTGATTTATCGGGATGTTCCATGATTTCATTCAACCAGTTTTCAAAATGTTCAGCCATACGTCTGATCGTTACAACGTCAAATAAATCATTCTTATAGTTAAAACAAAGGAATAAACCCTCTTCCACCTCTGCGGCGCTTAAACTCAAATCAAACTTGGCGATCGAAGCATGACTTTCCATCGCTTCTAAACTTCTTCCATGAAGCTCTGGAAGCTCTTGTTGCGTGTTTTGCAAGGTAAACATGGTTTGGAAGATCGGAGAATGACTTGTACTACGCTCGGGTTGTATGACTTCTACAATCTTTTCAAACGGAACATCTTGGTATTCATACGCCTTCAATGCTTTTGTCCGTACCTGAGACAACAACTCTTGGAATGTCGGTGCGCCACTCAGATCAGCCCGATAAACCAACGTGTTGACGAAGAAACCAATCAACCCTTCAATCTCGCGATAATTCCGGTTTGCAATCGGGCTTCCGACAAGAATATCCGATTGTCCTGTATAACGAGCGAGGAAGCTTTGATACGATGCCAGTAAGGTCATGAAGAGCGTCGACCCTTCTTGACGACTAAGTTCGTTCAGTTTGTCGCGTAACGAGCGTGACAACAACACAGTATGTGTCGATCCACGATGGATTTGCACCGCAGGACGAGGACGATCCATCGGCAACATTAAGACTGGTAACTCGCCAGACAGCTCTTCCTTCCAATATGCAAGCTGCTGATCAAGTACTTCTTCTTTCATCCATTCCCTTTGCCATTGGGCAAAGTCGGCATATTGAACCGGTAATGGTGCGAGTTCTGCTGGTTTTCCACCAACCGCTTCTTCATAGAATGCCATCCATTCTTGGAGCAAGATTTCCATCGACCAGCCATCCGAGATAATATGATGCATGGTACAAAGAAGAATCCATTCTTCTTCTGCGATTTGCACGATTTGCCCACGGATCAACGGACCTTGTCCTAAGTCAAATGGCGCTTCGGCTTCGTTTTGGATCCATTTTTCCATTACGATTTCTCGCTCTTCGGAAGAAAGCGTAGTTAGATCTATTTGGGGAAGGAACCGGAAAGCATATGGTTGAATCTGCTGCACAGGATGACCATCCACTTCATGGAACACCGTTCGCAAAGATTCATGACGCTCTATCAGCTGATTCCATCCCGTCTCCAATGCTTCGGGTACCCAATTCCCTGTAAGACGGCATACCATCGGTATATTATAAAGTGCACTATTAGGTGTGAATTGATCGATGAACCACAGGCGCTGTTGGGCATAGGAGAGCGAAATGGCCTCTCCCCGTTCCATCGGCATAAGCGGTGGAATCTCTTGTATTTTGTCTCCTTTACGCAACTGATCCAGTCGCTTCGCCAACGCCTCTACTGTTGAATGCTCAAACAGTTCACGTACTAACAGTTCGATTTGTAATGCCTCTTTTAACCGAGATACAACTTGGGTAGCGAGCAACGAGTGGCCACCTCGATCGAAGAAGGAATCCTGGACACCAATATTTTCTATGCCTAGCACTTGACTCCATACCGATGCAACGAGCTCTTCCATCGGAGTTCGTGGGTATACAGTATTTTCAGTAGATGGTTCATCAGGTACAGGCAATGCTTTTAAATCGAGTTTTCCATTCGGTGTGAGTGGTAAAAATGCCATCTCGACAAAGTGTGCCGGAACCATGTAATTCGGTAAATGTGTTTTCAGATGCTCCCGCCATTCATGAACACTTCCTTCACCAACTACATAAGCTACCAATCGTTTGTCTCCTGGATGATCCTCTCTTACCAGTACAACAGCTTC